>NZ_CP053441.1:300000-492830 GCF_000769405.2 Rhizobium brockwellii | reverse complement strand
AACACTCAATCCTTTCCGATGCGCTTTTCTGTCAACATAGCGTCAAAAAGCGTATCGAAGGTGACACGATTCGGGATTTGCAGCAACAACAGGGCTCAGATGTCGCCCACAGGCTCGGTTGGCCGCGGCCAACTCCCTTTCCCACCCTTGCGGCGAGCCGGCTTTTTCGGCAAGACCGCCAGGACTCAACGGGGAGTATCCGCTTGAAGCATATCAATATCATCGGCATCGGCACGGGCAACCCGGAGCACCTCACCATACAGGCGATCAACGCGATGAACGCAGCCGACGTGGTCTTCCTGCCGGTCAAGGGCGCCGGCAAGGAAGAGCTCGCCGAAATCCGGCGGGATATCTGCGAACGCTATATCACCCGGCCGGCCGGCAGGATTTCAGAATTCGCGGTGCCGCAAAGGCAGACGGCAGACAAGACCTATGTGCAGAGCGTCGACGCCTGGCACGGCGAGATCGCCCGCATCTATGGAGAGCTGATCTCCGGTCTTCCGGATGATGGCAGCGGCGCCTTTCTGGTATGGGGTGATCCCAGTCTCTACGACAGCACGATCCGCATCATCGAACGCGTGCGCCGGGAAAGCAGCCTGGATTTCGATTACAGCGTCATTCCCGGCATCACCAGCATCCAGGCGCTGGCGGCCAGCCACAGGATCCCGGTCAACCTCGTCGGCAAACCGATCGAAATCACCACAGGGCGCAGGTTGGCGCAGGACGGGCTTCTGGCCGACAGCACCATCGTCATGCTCGACGGCGAACAGGCTTTTGCAAAGATCGACGATCCAGACGCCGAGATCTTCTGGGGCGCCTATCTCGGCACCAAGGACGAGATCGTCAGGTCAGGACGACTTGGCGATATCGCGACCGACATTCTGAGGCTCAGGGCCGAGGCCAGGCAACGGCACGGCTGGATCATGGACATCTATCTCCTGCGCAAGGGACGGGATTTCGAGGAATAGCCGGTCCGAAGCCTTTCCATCATGCTTTGCCGACCCGACTGCGATCATGTAAGAAATGGTCAGAGGATCGAGAATGAGCATTCAGGCCGCAAAGGCGAGCGACAGGACAAGCGAGGCGGATCTGCACGATCGCCCGGCGGCGGAGATCCGTAGGCGCGGCGCCTGCCCCGCCCTTGCCGCGCCCATGCCGACCGGCGACGGTTTCCTGGTCCGGCTGCGGCCGGCCGGCGGCGCTTTGACGCCGTCGCAATTTGCAAGCCTTGCCCGCTCAGCCGCAGCCCATGGAAACGGCATTCTGGAAATCACCGCGCGGGGCAATCTGCAGATCCGCGGGCTGCGCGCCGAGACCGTCGGACAGCTCGCTGCCGACGTCGATGCCGCCGGAATCATCGTTCCGGACGGGCCGGCGATCGAGACACCGCCACTGCACGGCATCGACCCGGAAGAAATATGCGATCCGGCCGCAATGGAAATGGCCTTGCGCAGCACGCTCCGCGATCAGCTTGCCTCACCGCGCCTGGCGCCAAAACTCTCGCTCGTCGTCGACGGTGGTGGATCCTTCGGCTTGTCAGCACTGTCCGCCGATATCCGTATCGTCGCGCAATCCGGCGCGGAATGGCTTGTCGCGATCAATGGCGACGGTGAGACCTCAACGCCGGTCGCGATCGGTCTCGCGGAGTCGGCGATATCGGCCGTCGGCGAAATTTTGAGCCTGTTGGCGAACCTCGGGCAGGGCAGGCGGGCAAGGGATATCGACCCGGCGCTTCTGCGGACGTGTTTTCCCGCGATGGATGGTATCCAGTTCATTCCGTCCCGCGCGGCAGCGATGCCGCTTGCCGGCTCGCACAGGCTTAAGGACGGCAAAACCATACTCGGCCTCGGGCCGGAATTCGGGCAGATGCGAGCCTCCGATCTGATCGCTTTGCTCGATCTGGCAACGGACCGCGGCGCAACAGCCATCCGGCTCGCGCCCGGTCGCGGTTTCTTCCTCATCGGGCTTTCCGCCGATACAGTGCCGGCTATGCAGATCGACGCAGCAAGACATGGCTTCGCCGCACAACCTGGCGAGAACAGCGAGCATATCGCCGCCTGCGCCGGCGCTGGCGCCTGCGGCTCGGCCTTCTACGAGACACGAACCCTGGCGCGTCACCTCATTGGCGTAGCACCTGCCCTTTTCGACGGTTCGCTGACGCTGCATCTGTCCGGCTGTCCCAAGGGCTGCGCTCACGCTCGGCCGGCGCTGACCCTGACCGGCTCGGCGGAAGGTTATGGCCTCATCCTCAATGGGCTTGCTGCGGATCTGCCGGACGAACGGATCGCTGGCGGTCGGATCGATTTCGCTATAGAGAGGCTCGCCCGGTCCATCGAAGACAACAAAGACGCTGGCGAATCGACCGCCGCCTGCCTTACACGGCTTGGCGCAACCGGCGTTTCGAAGGCGCTGCGACAGGAATAGGAATGCCAGACTACGATTATATCCGCAGCGGCGATGCGATCTACGAGCGTTCCTTTGCCATCATCCGTGCCGAGGCCGATCTATCGCGCTTCACCGAAGATCAAGCCGAAATCGCCGTGCGCATGATCCATGCCTGCGGCCTGGTCGAGGCGGCGGAGCATTTCCTGTTCTCCGCCGATTTCGTCAGCGCTGCGCGCGATGCACTGAAAGGCGGCGCGGCGATCTTCTGCGACGCGGAGATGGTATCCCAGGGTGTGACCCGGGCGCGGCTGCCGGCGCAGAACGAGGTGATCTGCACGCTGCGCGATCCCGCGACACCCGAGCTTGCACGCGAGACCGGCAATACGCGCTCGGCCGCCGCCATGCATCTCTGGCTCGATCGGCTCGGCGGCAGCGTTGTCGCGATCGGCAATGCACCGACCGCCCTCTTCCATCTGCTCGAACTCCTGCGCGACGGCGCCCCGAAACCCGCGGCGATCCTCGGCATGCCCGTGGGCTTCGTCGGCGCCGCCGAATCCAAGGATGCGCTGGCGGATAATTCCTACGGCGTACCCTTTGCCATCGTCCGCGGCCGGCTCGGCGGCAGCGCCATGACGGCAGCCGCCATCAATGCACTGGCGAGGCCAGGCCTATGACGACAAGCGGCCGTCTTATCGGCGTCGGCACGGGTCCCGGCGATCCGGAGCTCCTCACCCTCAAAGCCGTGCGCGCCATCGAAGGCGCGGATGTGATCGCTTATTTCGCCAAGCAGGGCAGGGGCGGCAACGGCAAGGCGATCGTCGAGCCGCTGCTGAAATCCGGGGTGACGCTGCTGCCGCTCTATTATCCTGTGACGACCGAAATCGACAAGAACGACGAACGCTATCAGAGGCTGATCACCCAATTCTACGATCTGTCTGCCAAAGCGGTCGCCGGGCATCTCGATGCCGGGCTGACGGTCGCCGTTCTCAGCGAAGGCGATCCGCTCTTCTACGGCTCCTATATGCACCTGCATGTCAGGCTTTCCACACGCTACCCGACGGAAGTGATCCCGGGCATCAGCGCCATGTCGGGCTGCTGGTCGCAGGCCGGCATGCCGATCGTCCAGGGCGACGACGTGCTTACCGTACTGCCCGGTACGATGGCGGAGACCGAGCTGACGCGCCGCCTTGCCGATACGCAAGCCGCCGTCATCATGAAGGTCGGCCGTAATCTGCCGAAGATCCGCCGGGCACTGGCGGCCGCCGGCCGGCTTTCAGAAGCCGTCTATGTTGAGCGCGGCACCATGGCAAATGCGGCAATGGAAAAGCTTGCCGACAAGACAGACGGCGATGCACCGTATTTTTCGCTCGTGCTGGTGCCAGGCTGGGAGGGCAGCCGATGACCGGCAGGCTTTTCGTGATCGGCACCGGTCCCGGCAACCCCGAGCAGATGACGCCGGAAGCTTTGGCCGCTGTCGATGCGGCGACGGATTTCTTCGGCTACGGACCTTATCTCGACAGGCTGCAGCTCCGCCACGATCAGCTGCGGCATGCCTCGGACAATCGCGAGGAGCTCGACAGGGCAGGGGCCGCACTCACCATGGCAGCGGATGGCGCCAAGGTCTGCGTCGTCTCCGGCGGCGACCCCGGCGTCTTCGCCATGGCGGCGGCCGTCTGCGAAGCGATCGAGAACGGGCCGGCCGCATGGCGCGCGGTCGATCTCACCATCCTGCCCGGCATCACGGCGATGCTGGCCGTGGCGGCAAGAGCAGGTGCTCCGCTTGGCCACGACTTCTGCGCAATATCGCTGTCTGACAATCTAAAGCCTTGGAATATAATAGAAAACCGTCTTGTGTTGGCGGCAAAGGCAGGTTTTGTCATCGCGCTTTATAATCCGATCAGCCGGGCGCGGCCCTGGCAGCTCGGCGAAGCCTTCAAGCTGTTGCGTGACCATCTGCCTGCAGCAACACCGGTTATTTTCGGGCGGGCGGCCGGGCGGCCGGACGAACGCATCGCCGTCCAGCAGCTGTCGCAGGCAGATGCGTCGATTGCCGATATGGCAACCTGCATCATCATCGGCTCGGCCGAGACACGCGTCGTCACGCGGCCAGGCCGGCTGGACCTCGTCTATACGCCGCGCTTCATGGCGGGGGGAAACAGGTGATCGATCGCCGCCAGCGCCGCCTCGACAGTGTCGACAGCCTTGACGATCGAGGCCGGCGCGCGCGTTACCATCATCACCTCGATGCCGAGCAGGCGGGCTGCCTCGATCTTCGCATAGGTGGCCACACCGCCGCTATTCTTGGCGACGATGACGTCGATGTGGTGCTGCCTCAGAAGATCGCATTCACCATCCAGCGTGAACGGACCACGCTCGAGGATGTATTCGACATTATCAAGCGTAAGCGGCGGTTCGACGGGATCGACGCTGCGAACGAGATAGTGATGTTGCGGTGCGGCTTGCGCATGATGGGCACCCTGCCGACCCGTCGCCAGGAAGACTTGGCGGGGGAGGGGGCCAATCGCTTCGATGGCAGCCGGAATGCTCCGCACGTCCCGCCAGCGATCGCCGGCCACGCGTTGCCATTCGGGACGGCGCAGAGCGATCGCGGCAATGCCGGTGGTCTCGGCCGCGAAAGCGGCATTGGCCGAAATGCGCTCGGCGAAGGGGTGCGTGGCGTCGATCAACAGGTCATATCCGCCGACTTTCAGGAAATCGGCAAGTGCTGCGGCGCCGCCGAAACCGCCGATGCGAACCGGAACAGGCTGCGTGGCCGGTTTTTCGGTGCGGCCGGCAAGCGACAGCAGGACATCGCAATCATCACGCGCCGCCAGCGCCTCGGCCAGCAGCCGCGCCTCGCTGGTGCCGCCGAGGATCAAGATGCGGGGTCTTCCCATGTCTGATGTCGCTCCTGCGTCCGGCCAGCGCTGGCTGACTATTATCGGCATCGGCGAAGATGGTCCAGAAGGGTTGGGCGAGGAGGCGAACAGGCTGATCGCGACCGCACCCGCCGTCTTCGGCGGCGTGCGGCACCACGCGCTTGCCGCATCGCTCATCACAGGCGAAAAGCTTTCCTGGCAGAGCCCGTTCGAGCGCTCGGTCGAGGCTATCCTCGAAAGGCGTGGCACGCCTGTCGTCGTGCTCGCCTCCGGCGATCCGTTTCTCTACGGCGTCGGCGCGACACTCTCCCGCCATGTGGCGGCCGAAGAGATGCACGCCATCCCCGCGCCCTCGGCCTTCAGCCTTGCCGCCTCCCGCCTTGGCTGGCCGCTGCAGGACGTCGCAACGATCTCGCTGCATGGACGGCCGATCGATCTGATCCGGCCGCATCTACACCCCGGACGGCGCATCCTCGCGTTGACCTCGGACGAGAAGGGGCCTGGCGATCTGGCTGCGCTGCTGATTGCTGCTGGCTTCGGTCAGTCCCGACTTACAGTGCTCGAGGCGCTTGGCGGCGCTCGGGACCGGCAAAGAAGTGCTGTGGCTGCGGATTTCGATCTCGTGGACATCGATCCCCTGAATGTCTGCGCACTCGATATCGCGGCAGGGGAGGGGGCTCGCGTTCTGCCTTTTGCCGCCGGGCTCGAGGACGAACTGTTCGAGCATGACGGACAGATCACCAAACGCGAAATCCGGGCGATGACGCTTTCGGCGCTCGCGCCGCGTCATGGCGAACTGCTCTGGGATATCGGCGCGGGCTCGGGATCGATCGGCATCGAATGGATGCTCGCCGATCCCAGCCTGAAGGCGATCGCCGTCGAACAGTCGCCGGAACGGGCCGCACGGGTCGCCCGCAACGCAGCCGCCTTCGGGGTACCGAATCTTGCCGTCGTCGAAGGTGCAGCGCCCCTCGCGCTGAAGGGCCTGCCAGAACCGGATGTGATCTTCCTCGGCGGCGGCGGCAGCGAACCGGGTGTTGTCGATACTGCGATTGCCGCGCTGAAGCGGGGAGGGCGGCTCGTTGCCAATGCCGTGACGCTGGAGATGGAAGCGGTGCTGCTCGGTGAACATGCCAAACGCGGCGGTTTCCTCACGCGGATCGAAATATCGCGCGCACAACCCGTCGGCGGCATGAGCGGCTGGCGGCCGGCGATGCCGGTGACGCAGTGGCGCTGGACGAAAGGATGACGAGATGACGGTGCACTTCATCGGCGCCGGGCCAGGTGCTGCGGATCTGATCACGGTGCGTGGCCGCGATCTCATCGCCCGGTGCCCGGTCTGCCTTTATGCCGGCTCTATCGTCTCGCCGGAGCTGCTGCAATATTGTCCGGCGGGTGCGCGCATCGTCGACACGGCGCCGATGTCGCTCGATGAGATCGAGGCGGAATATCTTCGCGCTGCCGCGGCCGGCCAGGATGTCGCCCGGCTGCATTCCGGTGATCTCTCGGTCTGGAGTGCGGTCGCCGAGCAGGTCCGCCGGCTGCAAAAGCATGCCATCGATTATACGATGACGCCTGGTGTTCCGGCCTTTGCCGCCGCGGCCTCGGCGCTCGGCCGAGAACTGACGATCCCGGCCGTGGCCCAAAGCCTGGTGCTGACCCGCGTTTCCGGCCGCGCGTCACCGATGCCGAACGACGAAACACTGGCGAAGTTCGGCGCGACGGGCGCCACGCTGTCGATCCATCTGGCAATCCACGCGCTGAAGCAAGTGGTCGACGAATTGACGCCGCTTTACGGCGTCGACTGCCCTGTCGCGATCGTCGTCAAGGCCTCCTGGCCGGACGAGCGCATCCTGCGCGGCACGCTCGCCGATATCGAGGCAAAGGTTGCCGCCGAACCGATCGAACGCACAGCGATCATCTTTGTTGGCCCCTCGCTCGCGGCAGAAGATTTCCGCGAAAGCTCGCTCTACGATCCGGCCTATCAGCGCCGGTTCAGAGGCCGGGAATAACTGCGGGCGACTGGGCGGCTTTTAAACCCGCGCTGCCAGATACTCCATGCTGGCGCGCAGCGCGCCGGCCGGGTCCTTCAGCGCATGCACCTCCGCCGCGAAGGGCTCGAAGGAGAACGGGCCGGTATAACCCGCCTGCAGCAGCACCCTGACCTGCCCGGCATTGTCGAGCAGGTCGTCGGCATTGACCAGGACACGGTGGGAATCACGCATATCGGCAACGGAAACAGCCGGGTCGTCGACGCCGGAGATGTGCACAAGGCCGGTCAGATCAGGAAAAGTCGCCGCTTCGCCGGCAAGGTGATGGTGGAAGGTGTCGTGGACAAGCCTGAAGGTCGATTCCGCGCCGAGCTCCCTGATTGCCTCGGCCGCCTCGGTCTTCGAGCGCAGCGAGCAGATCTCGAAACCGAGCGGCTCGACGAGACCGATAATGCCGGCTTCCTCCAGCATCGGCTTCAGCGCAATCAGAGACTGACGCAGATTGGCCTGCCGTTCGCCATCGGCGCAGCCGGTGCCGTCGTTCTTGGGAACGAGGACAAGCGCCTTGGCGCCCGACGCGCCGGCATAATCTATCAGTTCCTGCGCCTCGGCGGCCCGGGTCGCATTCCACTCATTGAAGCGCTGCAGGGCGTTGATCGAGATGATCGTCACTCCATGGCGGGCCGCCGCTTGCCTGATCATCTCGGGTTTGGTGCCATCAAGGATGGCATTGCCGGAAAGGTCGTTACGGATCTCGACGGCATCAATGCCGAGCGATCTGGCCAGCGCGAAGAAATCGCCGATGGCAAGCGACGGCGCGGCCATATGGTTGAGCGCAAAACGGATCGAAGTCATGATCGGTATCTCCTCCTGGTCTCCGCATCAGAGCGGAGCAGTCCTCGTGAATGGGTCAGCGAATCTCTATCGGAATTCGCGTCGCAATCCATCCGTCATCGCCGGTGCCCGCTTTCATCGCTGAGAGAATTTCGAACGGAATGATGGAATTCCATCACGCCTCAGATGTTCTCGGAAATATGAATATCGAAAGGCAGGAAGAGCTGCCCGGGAACAGCCGTTTCGCCGTTTTCGATCGCACCCGTCATCAGCACCATCAACTCCTTGCAGAGGGCGGGCAGGGGGGTGCCGATCGCCATGGCGACGATATCGTCGGCAAGGCCGGCTTTGCTGTCGGGCGTCAGCTCGTTGACCACCAGGACAATCTTGCCGCCGACACCTTCTTCGCGGAATGCCGAAATTGCCCCCTCCATGCCGCCGCCGCAGACATAGAGGCCGACGAGATCGGGATATTTCTGCAGAAGTGTCAACGTTGCCTCATGCGTGATCTCGGCAGTCTCGAGATTGATCAGCGTGTCGACGACATCGAACTCAGGCGCATTCTCGCGAAAATAGGAGCGGAAGCCGATTTCTCTGAGCTCATGGCCGTGAAAGCGGTGGCTGCCGACGAAACAGGCGACCTTGCCGGGCCTGCCGGCCGTCCGCGCAATCGTCCAGGCGGCAGTGCGCCCGACCTTGCGGTTGTTGACGCCGACATAGGCGTCGCGCACGCCCGTGGCGAGATCGGAGAGCAGCGAGAAGACGGGAATGCCGCGCTCCTTCAACTCCTCGACCGCCGTCGTCACCGCCGGATAATCCGGACCAACGAGAGCAACGGCCTGGTTGCGGGCACCGAGCGTCTTGATCTTTTCGACGATCGCTGCCGGTGTCGCGGCTGAAGGAAAGTCGATCTGCGTCTGGATGCGCGCGCTCGTCAGCGCCCGTGCCGCGGTTTCGATCTCACGCACGAAGCTCTGATAGAAGGGTTGCATCGGCTTCTGCAGCAGGAAGGCGAGCCTGTATTGCGGCAGATCCTCGAAGACGCGCTGCTTGATCAGGCCGACAGCGTGATAGCCGATCGACTGCGCCGCATCATAGACCCGTCGCGCTGTCTCCTCGCGCACCCGGTGGCGCGCGTTGAGAACGCGGTCGACGGTGGCGACACTGACGCCGGAGGCGCGGGCAAGATCGGATATGGTGGGACGGCGCATCGGCGTTCCTGATGGATTCAATCATGAATGCAAGCCATTTATGATGGCTTTTGATAGATTATATCAAGCCTGCATTGAGCGCTTTCCAAAGTCAACCTATTCTCCCAGGCAAGGGCATAACGGGAGGCGGATAATGGCGACCCAGACGAAGAAACGTGACTACGACCTCCTCGGCGGAAGCGGCCGCACCGCCGTCGAGACGGGGCTTGCGGCAGCCGAATGGTATCACACCGACATTCCCCGCAAGGAGATGAAGGCGCTAATGCAGCGCTCCGATGCGCCGGCGATCCGCGACACGATCATCTGGCTCGGCGCCATGGCAATCTTTGCCGGGCTCGGCATCTATTTCTGGGGCACGTGGGTGGCCGTGCCCTTCTTCCTCGCCTATGGCGTGCTCTACGGCTCGGCCTCCGACAGCCGCTGGCACGAATGCGGTCACGGCACCGCCTTCAAGACGCGCTGGATGAACGATGTCGTCTACCAGATCGCCTGCTTCATGATCATGCGCAATCCGGTGACCTGGCGCTGGAGCCATGCGCGCCATCACACCGATACGGTGATCGTCGGCCGCGATCCCGAGATCGCCGTCATGCGGCCGCCTGATCTCTTCCGGCTGGTGCTTAATTTCTTCGGCATCCTCGACGCCTGGCATGCGATCGTCGACATGCTGCGCAATGCCTTCGGCGGCGTCAGCGCGGCGGAGAAGACCTTCATCCCGGAGATGGAGCAGCCAAAGGCCATCCGCATCGCCCGCATCTGGCTGGTGATCTATGTCGTGACGATCGCGGCCGCGATCGCCACGGGTTCGATCCTGCCGCTGATGCTGATCGGCCTGCCGCGCCTCTATGGCGCCTGGCACCATGTGCTGACCGGTCTGCTGCAGCATGGCGGCCTTGCCGACAATGTGACCGACCATCGGCTGAACAGCCGCACGGTCTATATGAACCCCATCAGCCGCTTCATTTACTGGAACATGAACTACCACGTCGAACATCACATGTTTCCGATGGTGCCCTACCACGCGCTGCCCAGGCTACACGCGATGATCAAGCACGACCTGCCGGCGCCGAACCCATCGATCTGGTCCGGCTATCGCGAGATGATCCCGGCCTTCCTGCGCCAGCTGCGCAACGAGGATTATTTCCTGAGGCGCGAACTGCCGGCCACCGCGCGGCCCTATCGCGAGGAATTCCACAACGAGCTGGCCCCGGCCGCGCAATAATTACAATCGGAGGACAAGATGAGCGGAAATTGGATCCAGGTCTGCGACAAGGATGAGATCGACGAGGAGGATGTCATCCGCTTCGACCATGACGGGCGCACATTCGCGGTCTATCGCAGCCCGGACGACGAATTTTTCGCGACCGACGGGCTCTGCACGCATGAACATATCCATCTCGCCGACGGGCTTGTCATGGATGAGATCATCGAATGTCCAAAGCATAACGGCCGCTTCAACTACAAGACGGGCGAAGCCAAGGGTGCGCCGGTCTGCGTCAACCTCAAGACCTATCCTGTCAAGATCGAAGACGGTGCCGTCTTCATCTCGCTCTGAGGGAGGTTCGCGTGGTTCATTTCGTCATCCTGGGTGCGGGCGAATGCGGTGCGCGCGCCGCTTTCGCCTTGCGGGAAAAGGGCTTTGCCGGCGAGATAACGCTGGTTGGCGCCGAGCCGCTTCCGCCCTATGAACGGCCGCCGCTTTCGAAGGCCGGTCCCGCCGATGCGAGCGATCCAAAATTCATCGCCGCGGCGGAAAAATATATCGAAAACGGCATCCGGCTGCTGACCGGCTTCGAGGCAAGGGATCTCGACACCGCATCCAGGACCGTCACGCTTTCGGACGGTAACGTGCTTTCCTACGACAAGCTTCTGCTTGCGACGGGTGCCGCCGCGCGGTCATTCCCCGGCGCACAGGAAGGCAGCCGGCATATTCGTTCGCTGCGGACGCATTACGATGCGGCGGCGTTGCGCGATGCGATGAAGCCGGGACGGCATATCGCCATCATCGGTGGCGGGTTCATCGGACTGGAACTTGCGGCAACGGCGCGGCTGCTTGGCGCCGAGGTCACCGTCATCGAAGGGCTGGAACGCGTGCTTAAGCGCGGCGTGCCGGAAGAGATCGCCCATCTGCTCACCGAGCGCCACCGCGCCGAGGGCGTCGATATCCGCTGCGGCGTCTCCATCGAGGCGCTGACCGAGGAAAACGGAAAAGCCCTGATCCGATTGTCGACCGGCGAGGTGATCGAAGCCGATCTCGTGCTCGTCGGCATCGGTGCACGGCCGAATGTCGAGATCGCCGAAAGGGCCGGGCTGGCAATCGACAACGGCATTGCCGTCGATATCCATCTCCAGACCTCCGCACCGGATGTCTTTGCGGCCGGCGATTGCTGCTCCTTTCCGCTTTCGATCTATGGCGGCCGGCGGGTGCGGCTCGAATCCTGGCGCAATGCCCAGGAGCAGGGCACCTTGGCCGCGGCCAACATGCTCGGCCTTAACGAGGCCGTTTCGGCGGTGCCGTGGTTCTGGTCGGATCAATACGACATGACGCTGCAGATATCGGGCCTTGCCGAAGGGGCTGCCACGCATCAGCGCCGCGAGCTCGGCGCAGGCGCCTTCATTCTGTTCCATCTCGACGCCGGCGGTCGATTGATCGCCGCAAGCGGAATCGGGCCGGGCAATGCGGTGGCACGCGACATCAGGCTCGCCGAAATGCTGATCGCAGCGCGCGCCCATCCGAACCCGGCAGCACTCGCAGCCAGCGACATCAAGCTGAAATCCCTGCTGGCCGCCTGAGCCGCCCGATATTTTCAAAGGAATTGATGATGAAAAAACATAGACGCGCAACCGTCGCCGATCTGCTTTCGGAAAAAGGCAAGCGCCAGCTCACCATGCTGCGCGTCACCTCGCTGGAGGAGGCGGAAGCCGCCGAAAAGGCGGGGATCGACATCGTCTCCGTGCCGCCCTCGCTGCTCGGGCCGGTCTTTCGCGAAGCCGCGCCCGCTCCCTTTGTCATTCCGGGGCTCGAATATGGCGATCATGTCTCGGCCGAGGACTATCTGCGTGCGGCCTTCGCGGCGCTGAAGGCAGGCGGTGATGCGGTCTATTGCGCCGCAAGCCTGCAGACGATCCGACGCATGCGGGACGAGGGTATCCCCGTCTGCGGCCATCTCGGACTGATCCCTTCGAAGGCGACCTGGACCGGCGGCTTCCGCGCCGTCGGCAAGACGGCGGCGAGTGCGGCCGAAATCTGGCGGCAGACCAAGGCGCTGGAAGAGGCCGGCGCCTTCGCCGCCGAAATCGAAGTCGTCCCAGGGGATGTCGCTGCCGCCATCAGCAGCAACACCTCGATGCTGATGATCTCCATGGGAGCAGGCAGCGGCTGCGACGCCCAATATCTCTTCGCCGACGACGTGCTCGGCGCCAATCGCGACCACTATCCCCGCCATGCCAAGGTCTATCGCGACTTCGCCGCCGAACACGACCGGCTGCAGCGCGAGCGTATCGCCGCCTTTACGGAATTTGCCGAGGATGTCAGGACCGGCGCCTATCCGGAAAAGCGCCATCTCGTCGGTATCGACGACGTGGAACTGGAAATCTTTCTACAGCGGCTGAAAAGCGAGACGGGCAATAGCTGAGGGCAAACGCGCTCTGTTGCCTCGATGATGTGGGAAGCGCCGCAAAGGCGCTTCCTCTCCATTGGCTTCCGTCCCGGCCTGTGTCAGGAATCATCCGTTCGATTCATTCGGAACGGAGTATTCGGTCCCCTGTGACGATCGGCTTTGCGCATGCGGAATTGATTGCGGTGCTCGTCGCGGTGACGGGGGACGAACCGCGCGTGATGACCATCCGCTCCGGCAATGCGCTGCCGTCGGGGCCTTTCGAAATGGGGCATCGCACCCTGCAATCGGGCCTGCGCGAATGGGTGCAGGAGCAGACGGAACATCCCGTCGGCTATCTCGAACAGCTCTACACCTTCGCCGATCGCGACCGGAACAACGACATCCCAGGCGGGCGGACGATCTCGATCAGCTATCTTGGCCTCGTCAGCGAGCAGTCGGGCGCCGGCCGGCCGGGATGGCACGGCTGGTACGAATATTTCCCCTGGGAAGACCACCGGCAGGGCCGGCCAGCCGTGCTTGACGAGATCATGGCGCGTCTGAGGAGCTGGGCCGATGCCGATCCGGCAAGGCGCGACCATCGCCATCGCCGGGCGGATTTCACCTTCGGCCTCGACGGCGGCGGCTGGAACGAAGATCTGGCCCTGCAGCGCTATGAACTGCTTTACGAGGCGGGGCTCGTCTCGGAAGCCGGATGCGGGGCGGAGGCCAATCTCGGCCGCGCGATGTTTGCCGATCATCGCCGAATTCTCGCAACCGGCATCGCCCGGCTCCGCACCAAGATCAAATACCGCCCGGTCGTCTTCGAACTGATGCCGGAGAGCTTCACGCTGCTGAGGCTGCAGCGCACCATCGAAGCCTTGGCAGGGCTGACGCTGCATAAGCAGAATTTCCGCCGCCTCATCGAACAGCAGGAACTGGTCGAGGAAACCGGCGGAACCGAAAGCGAAACCGGCGGCCGGCCGGCCAAGCTCTTCCGCTTTCGCCATACCGTTCTCGAAGAACGGGCGCTGGCTGGAACGAAATTACCGCTCTCCCGCAATTGACATATGCTCACCGTGAGAATATCTCTTTGCCTATGATATGCTCAAATGGAGCATAATTAGGAGCCGGTCATGAATTATCCTGTTTCCGCATCCTCGCTCTACGAGCGCGTCAGCCGCGTCATTCCCAAAGCCGAATGGATGACGTTCGAAAATGACGTCGACGCGATCCTCGAACTCAAGCGCCGCCGCAACGCCGTCATTCTCGCGCACAACTATCAGACACCGGAGATCTTTCACGGCGTGGCCGATATCGTCGGCGACAGTCTAGCGCTCGCCCGCAAGGCGATCGAGGTCGATGCCGATGTCATCGTGCTTGCCGGCGTGCATTTCATGGCCGAAACGGCCAAGCTGCTAAACCCCGGGAAAACCGTGCTGATCCCGGATCTCGGCGCCGGCTGTTCGCTGGCGGATTCGATCACGCCCGAGGATATCGCGCTGCTGCGCCAGGCCCATCCCGGCGTCCCCATCGTCACTTATGTCAATACCTCGGCCGCGGTGAAGGCTGCCTCCGACATCTGCTGCACCTCGGGCAATGCCAAGCAAGTGGTGGAATCGCTCGGCGTGCCGAAGGTGCTGATGATCCCGGATGAATATCTGGCGCGCAATGTCGCCCGCGAGACTGATGTCGAGATCATTGCCTGGCACGGCCATTGCGAGGTGCATGAACTCTTCACCGCCGAGGATGTGCGCCAGCTGCGCGAAAACCATCCCGGCGTAACCGTGCTCGCTCATCCGGAATGCCCGCCAGAGGTGGTGGCCGAAGCCGATTTCGCCGGCTCTACCGCCGTCATGTCGGACTATGTCGGCAAACAGAAGCCGGCGCGCGTCGTGCTGCTCACCGAATGCTCGATGAGCGACAACGTTGCCGTGCACCATCCCGATGTCGAATTCATTCGCCCCTGCAATCTCTGCCCGCATATGAAGCGGATCACGCTGAGCAATATCCGCGCCGCCCTTGAGGAAAACCGCCACGAGGTCACCGTCGACCCAGCAATTGCGGTGGCCGCGCGCCGCGCCGTCGAAAGGATGCTGGCGATATGACCGAGATTCTCGAGCAGCTATCAGGACGCACGGTGATCGTCGGCAGTGGGCTTGCGGGATTGATGACCGCACTGACACTGGCGCCTGAACCTTCCGTCGTCATCACCCGCGCGGCCCTTGGCGCGGAGACATCGAGCGCCTGGGCGCAGGGCGGCATCGCCGCCAGCGTCGGCGCCGACGATAGCGCAGCGCTGCATCTTGCCGATACGCTCGCCGCCGGCGACGGGCTCTGCGATCCAGCCATTGCCGCCGACATCGTCGCCGAGGCACCAGCGGCTATCGCCGCGCTGGAGCAGGCCGGCGTGCGCTTCGACCGGAATGCCGCCGGCGAACTCTCGCTCGGGCTGGAGGCGGCCCATAATCGCCGTCGTATCGTCCATGCCGAAGGCGACGGCTCGGGTGCGGCGATCATCGCCGCGCTAATCCAGGCGGTGATGAATACCCCAGCTATATCAGTGCTCGAAGGCTTCGAGGCGCGGCGGATTGTGATGGACGGCGAGCAGGTCGCCGGCCTGCTTTGCGCGACCGCCAAAGGCGCCGCCATTCTGCCGACATCGAGGGTGGTGCTCGCCACCGGCGGCATTGGCGGGCTTTACGACGCGACCACCAATCCAATGGGCAATTTCGGCCAGGGGATCGCGCTCGCAGCAAGGGCCGGTGCCGCGCTCGCCGATATGGAATTCGTCCAGTTCCATCCGACCGCACTCGATTCACGCCGCCGGCCGCTGGCGCTGATCAGCGAGGCGGTGCGCGGGGAGGGGGCTTTGCTCGTCAACGAACGAGGCGAACGCTTCATGGCCCGCATATCAGGCGCCGAACTTGCACCGCGTGACGTGGTGGCGCGTGCCATCAGCGCCGAAATCGCCCGCGGAGGACGAGTCTTTCTCGATGCCCGCGATGCCCTCGGCAGCCGCTTTGCCGCGCGCTTTCCTGTCATTTCCGCCCTTTGCGGCGAGACCGGCATCGATCCGGCGAAAGACCTCATTCCGGTGCGCCCGGCCGTTCACTATCACATGGGCGGCGTGGCCACGGATGCAAATGGCCGCAGCTCTGTTCCCGGTCTCTGGGTTGCCGGCGAGGCGGCCTCGACCGGCCTGCACGGCGCAAACCGGCTTGCCAGCAATTCGCTGCTGGAGGCTGCTGTCATGGGCATGCGGGCGGCACGCGACATTTCAGGCATGCCGGCGAGTTTTACCGGCACCATCTCCGCCGGGAGTCTCCCGGCGCCGGCCGACGCGTCATTCGTCCGGCCGATCGTCTCGCGCCATCTCGGCGTGCTGCGCAATGCCGGCGCCCTTCATGGCGCGATCGCCGCACTGCTGCCACTTGCCGAAGGCAACGGTCCTGCCGCCGATCCGGCCATCGTCGCGCTGCTGATCGCCGTCTTTGCCAGCCTGCGGATGGAATCGCGCGGCGCCCATGCCCGCACCGACTTTCCGCTGAAGCTCGCCAACGCCAACCGGCGCCAGATGCACCTTTCCCAAGCGCTGGAGATCGCCCGCGCGACGCCGCCCTATGCCCTTGCAAGGAGTGCCTGAGATGAGCCTCGTTCCCCTTCCGCGCCTGATCGTCGAGCCGCTGGTGCGGGCGGCCCTGCTCGAAGATCTGGGTCTTGCCGGTGACATCACCTCGGCATCGGTCATCCCTCGCGATCACCGTTCGACGGTAGTGATGGCGGCCCGTCAGCCGGGCGTGATCGCCGGTCTCGATGCCGCCGAACTCGCTTTCTCTCTCGTCGATCCCGAGATCGTCATGCGCCGCCATCTCCAGGATGGCGATGCGGTCAAGCCTGGCGACGTGATCGCCACCATCGAAGGTCCGTCGCGTGGCCTGCTCAGCGCCGAGCGCACCGCGCTGAATTTCCTCGGCCATCTCTCAGGTATTGCGACTGTGACGGCTCAGATTGCCGCCGCCATTCGCGGCACCAAGGCTTCCGTCGCCTGCACGCGCAAGACGACGCCGGGCCTCAGGGCGCTGGAGAAATATGCGGTGCGGGCCGGTGGCGGCATGAACCACCGCTTCGCGCTTTATGACGCTGTGCTGATCAAGGATAATCACGTCGCCATCGCCGGTGGGGTCGCTGAAGCGATCCGCCGGGCGCGGGCGGGCGTCGGCCATATGGTGAAGATCGAGGTCGAAGTGGACACCCTCGATCAGCTGCGTGAAGCGATGGAGACCGGCGTCGACGCTGTTCTGCTCGACAATATGACGCCGGATCAGCTGCGCGAGGCCGTCGCCCTCGTCGCCGGCCGAGCCATCACCGAAGCGTCCGGCCGCGTAACGCCGATAACGGCTGCCGCAATCGCCGCTTCCGGTGTCGACCTCATTTCCGTCGGCTGGCTGACGCACAGCGCCCCGGTGCTGGATATCGGGCTCGATTTCGTCGAGGCGGCGACCGCAACGGAAACAAGCCCGAGACGGATTGCACAGGTGCTGTAATCTCTTTGGCCCGCTTCGGCTGAGCTTCCTTATCGCTGTCGAATTCCAGCAGTTCGATCATCACGGCGAGATCGGGCACCGTGTCGTAATAGGCATAGCGTCCGTGGACTGACGATGCCGCCGTTAGAGAGATGCGGGTCCATCGTAAACGTGACGGCCCCAAGTTCCTTCTCGACTGCGGCTGAAACGCCAATTCATGATCATCTGGGCGATCTCGTGCGCTTCGGCATATGTTCGAGTTCAACTTCAGACATGCTGACGGCCCAAGGCAATGGGCGATCGCCTGCATACGAAGGAGGCATTGGAAACCGTCCAGATGCGGGTCGCTACAAGAAAAAATGCGCCCGGAAAACGCAGATGCAAGCTGAAGGTGCGACAAGAAAATTACGAGCTAAGCGCTCTAAATATTAGAACGCTTATTTCTTCATCCGCCGCCCCGCTCGGCTGCAGAGGAATTTATACTTTGATTTCAATCAAATAGATGACGTGCCTGCCCACCTCAACCTCAATGCCGTGAATTTCGCCTGTTTTTTCAGCACGAGAGTTGAAGCGTTTAAAATCTTGCAGAACGCCGGAAATTCATGAGACAAAAGACCTGCGAGTAGAAGCGGTCTGAGCCTCGGTTCTGGACATTGCTCGGCGGGTAAATCTGTCGAGGAGATGTCCTAATGCAGGGAAAAACCAGTGATCTCGCCCGAAAATCCGCAGAGATCGACGCTGGAGCTGGTCACCTTCGCGCGCATCGTTGCTTTGCATGCCTGAGCAGCAAGCATTCTGAAAAACGCGATTGCGCAATTGCCAGGCTCGTCGCGGATGGCTTCGATCCGGAGCGCGTCGCCAATCACTATCCGTCCTTAAAAACCGAACACTAGTTGCGAAAGGTCGACCCATGTCCCGCACCAAGCTTGCCTTCTATGCACTTGCCGCAACCCTTTCTGCCGGCGCCACCTCCGCCGCCGACAAGGTGATCTTTCAGCTCGATTGGCTGCCGGGTGGCGACAAGGCGCCGATCTACGTCTGCATCCAGGAAGGTTTCTGTTCGGACGCCGGCCTTGAGGTGGAGATCGCCTCCGGTCGCGGCTCGACCGACGCCATCTCGCGCCTTGCCGCCGCGTCCTCCGACATCGGTGTTTCCGATATCGGCGCCCTGATGGCCGCCCGCGCCAATGAAGGCGTGAAGGTGACCGCCGTCATGTCGCTGTTCAACAAGGGGCCGCATGCCTTCTACGTCGCCAAGGGCGGTTCGATCGCAAGCGTCGCTGACGTCAAGGGCAAGACGATCGCGACGTCGCCTTTCACATCCTCGAATGTCTACCTGCCGCTGGTGCTCAAGGATGCCGGCATCGACATGGCGGATATCAAGCTTATCAAGGCCGATCCCGGCGCACTCGGCCCGATGCTGATGACCGGCAATGCCGATGGCATCATCGCCTGGATGACCGACCTGACGCGCTATAGCAACCAGGGCAAGGAAGCTGGCAAGGAGATCGTTGCCCTGCCATGGTCGGCAGCCGGGCTCGAGCTTTATTCCGCATCTCTCATCGCCAGCGACGATTTCCTCGCCAAGCGTCCGCAGGTCGCCGCCCGCTTTATCGCCGCCTACAAGAAATCCGTCGAGTTCGCCAAGGAGAATCCGGAGAAGGCTGCCGCTGCTGTCACCGCCATCGTACCGGAACTCGGCTCGGAAGATGTCCAGGGTTCGCTCAAGGACACGCTGCCGTTGATCTTCAACGAGGTGACGGAGAAGGACGGCCTCGGTGCCTTCGAAACCGCCCGCCTCGCCGAAACCTGGCGCCGTGTCTCTGAAGCGCAGGACATCGATCCGGCCAAGCTCGATCCGGAAACCACGGTCAACCGCACCTTCGTCGTCGCGGAGTAACCGCCATGGCGATGCCCGCTATCCGCTTCGACAGGCTTGGACAGGTTTTCGAAACCCGATCCGGGCGCACGGAAGCCCTGCGCGACGTCAGTTTCGATGTGGCCCGGCATGAGTTTGTCTCGATCCTCGGCCCTTCGGGCTGCGGGAAATCGACCCTACTGCGCATGATCGCCGGCCTGTTGAAGCCGACGTCCGGCTCGGCAGACGTCTTCGGTCTGCCGGTGACGGCCCCGCGTGACGACATCGGGATCGTCTTCCAGAAGCCGACGCTGCTTCCCTGGGCGACGGTCGAAGACAATGTCGTGTTTCCCGCCCGCCACAAGACCGGCCGGGTAACGGCAGAGGAGCGCGGGCGGGCGGGTGAACTGCTGAGCATGGTCGGGCTTGCCGGCTTCGAGAAACGCCTGCCGGACGAACTGTCCGGCGGCATGCAACAGCGTGTCGGCATCGCCCGCGCGCTGCTCATGGACCCGGATATCCTGCTGATGGACGAACCCTTCTCGGCGCTGGATGCCCTGACGCGCGAGGTGATGGGCTTCGATCTGCTGCGCATCTTTTCCGAACGTCCGAAGACCGTGGTCTTCATCACCCACTCCGTCAGCGAGGCGGCGCTTCTGTCCGACCGCGTTTTGGTGATGACCGGACGGCCGGGCTCGATCCTGACCGAAGTCACCGTTCCCGTCGGCCGGCCACGCGGCCCTGAAACTGCAAAGGACAAGGCGATCCATGACCTCTCCGATTACCTCCGCGATCTCCTCCTCACCCGTCACGCGGCGTGAGGCCATGCAGAGCCGTACGCCGGTCGCGCTCCTCAAGCAGGTTCTGGCATTGCCGGGCATCACGTCCGCCGCGGCCCTGATCGGCACGGTGCTGCTATGGGAAGCGGCGGCGCGGCTCCTGTCGATCCCGACCTATCTGCTGCCGCCGCCAAGCGCGATCCTCGGCTCGTTCTCCTCCATCGGCTTCGAGCGCTGGATGGGTCACATCGCCGCGACGTTGCGGGTGGCGCTGATCGGTTATGCGATGTCCATCGTTATCGCCATTCCACTCGCGGTGGTCATGATGCGATCGCCATTCCTGTCGCGAACGCTCTATCCGCTGCTCGTTGTAGTGCAGTCGACGCCGGTGGTGGCGATTGCGCCGATCATCATCGTCGTGCTCGGGGCCGGCGATGCGCCACGCATCGTTATCACCTGTCTCATCACCTTCTTTCCGCTCGTCGTCTCCACCGCAACGGGCCTTGCGGCAACCTCCCCGGAGCTGATCGAGCTGTCGCGAAGCCTGCGCGCCTCGGGCTTCCGCGAGATCACCCAGATACGCCTGCCGTTTGCGGTGCCCTACATCTTCTCGGCGCTGAAAATCTCGATCACGCTTGCCGTCATCGGCGCCGTGGTTGCGGAGTTCTGCGCATCCGAAGCCGGCGTCGGCTATTTCATCCAGCTGTCGACCTCCCTGTTCAAGCTGCCACAGGCCTGGGCCGGCTTGCTGGTGCTCGCCGCCATGTCGCTCTTGCTGTTTCAGGCCGTGGTCCTGACGCAGAAGCTCCTCTTTCCCTGGAGCCTGCCGAAAAACGGCTGAACCGATCCGGAGTAGAAGCGGTCGGGCCTTGCCCGGACATTGCTCCTCAACCGCCGGTTCGCCGGCATTCACGTAAGGAGAATGATATGAATATCCAGACAGACACCCTCGCGGAACTCGCCAAGGAAGCGACCATCGGCGGCATCGGCACGACCGTTGACCGGGAAATCCCCGTCATCGACCTTTCTGACTTCGACAACCGCAAGCACGAAATCGCTGATGCACTCTGGCAGGCCTCGGTCGATATCGGTTTCTTCCAGGTCTACAATCACGGCATCGCCCAGGACGATATCGACGCGGCCTTCGAAACGGCCTGGACATTCTTCGCACTGCCGGCGGAGGTTAAGGCGAAAACCCCAATGCCGAAGGGCATCAATGCCGGCTGGGAATTCAAGGCGCAGGTCCGCCCCTCCACCGGTACGCCGGATAACAAGGAGAGCTTCCAGCTCACCCGGCCGGACATGATCCGCCTCAACCTGTGGCCGAGCGAAGACGATCTTCCGGGCTTCCGGGAAAAGATGCTTCGCTTCGAGCGACAGAACTGGGAACTCGGCATGCGCATCCTCTCCTGCTTCGCGCTGAAGATGGGCTTTGCCGAGGATTTCTTCACCAAGGCGCATGACCCGTCTTCGGACCATTATCAATCGACTCTGCGCCTCATCCATTACATGTCGATGGAAGGCGCCAAGCCGGAAGACTTCTCGTCGTGGCGTGCCGGCGCGCATTCGGACTTCGATTGCTTGACCATCCTTCACCAGAAGGAGGGCGAAGGCGGGCTCCAGGTCTGCCCGGGCAAGGATGCAGCTCTGAAGGAATGGACGGATGTTCCGCCGCGCAAAGGCTACATCACCTGCAACATTGGCGACATGCTGATGCGCTGGTCGGACGACCAGCTGCAGTCGACGCTGCACCGGGTGCGCATGCCGCGGGAGAATGAGTACATGGGCCGCCGACTGTCACTGCCGTTCTTCTGCCAGGCAAACCGCGATGCCGTCATGCAGGGTCCGCTCGGCAAATACGAGGCGATCACCGCCGGCGAATACCTGACCCGGCGCATCAACGCCAATTTCGCCAAGAAGTGACGTTGAAGATGGTCCGTTGCGGTGACATCGTGGAACAGTCAATCCGACTCCCGTCAGGCAACGGACCCATCATGCTTCATGGACGCGCGCTGCGTTATATCGACGAGGTGGCCCGACAGGGCTCCATCCGCAAGGCGGCAAAGACATTGCATGTCGCCGCCTCTGCGGTGAACCGCTATATCCTGGAGCTTGAGGAAGAGCTGCAGGCACCCATTTTCGAGCGCCTGCCGCGCGGCCTGAAACTGACGAGTTCTGGCGAGATCCTCATCCAGCACATTCGCGAGACACTGCAGGCGCATCAGCGGATGCGGGCGCAGATCCAGTCCCTCAAGGGGCTCAATCGCGGCGAGGTGGTGCTGGCGACCATGGCAACGCTCGCTGCGGGCCGGATTGCCGAGATCGTTGCCGCCTACCGAGAAAAACATCCGCAGGTCAGCCTGCGGATCATGGTCGGCGACCGGACGATTGTTGCGGAGATGGTTGCGCTCGGCCAGGCCGATCTCGCCATTGCCTACAACCTGCCGGACGATACCCGGCTGCAACGCGCCGCCGAATTCCGCCATGCGCTGGGAGCCGTCGTCGCGCCCGCCCATCCCCTCGCAAACCGCAAGACCGTGCGCATGTCCGATTGCCTGCTCTATCCGCTGGTTCTGGCGGATCGATCGCTGTCGCTGCGCGAGGTCGTCGAGGCGACTGCCCCGGCGCGTGCCACCCTTGTTCCCGTCGTCGAGACCAATTCGATGGAACTGATGAAGCGCCTTGCCCGGACAACGCCTCACATAACCTTCCTCAACCGGCTCGATGTCGACCGCGAAATGGCAACCGGCGACCTGGTCTTCATTCCGCTGACGGGAACCGGCTCGCTGCAACGGCTCAATATCCTCCACCGCGCCCGCGGCTCGCTTTCGCCCGCCGGCAGCCATTTCATGCAATTCGCACAGGAGCGTCTGCTCGCCTCGTTCGACGAGAGCTGATCGCTCGGCAACCCATCCGATAGAGACCCACCATGAACGATCTTTCCCTGTTTCCCACCCTTGCCGCCCGTCTGGCGAGACAGGAGCGCATTCGTCTTGCGAAGGCGCGCGTCCCGGTCGCGCTGCTTGCAGATGACGTGCCTGGTGGTGCGGAGGTGGACCGGGACGGTTCAGCCCTCGTCGATATTCTGGTCGAGAACGGCAGGATCGCCGCGATAACGCCGGCCCTTGCCGATGGTGGCGAAGATGCAGTCGCGCTAGACGGCCGCCATGTCTGGCCGCTTCTGATCGACGCGCACGCCCATCTCGACAAGGGCCACACCATGGGACGGGCGCCCGATTCCGGCGGCACGCATCCGGGCGCGCGCGCCGCGACGACGGCGGACCGGCTTGCACACTGGAATGCCGACGACCTCCTGCGGCGGATGGAATTCGCTCTTGCAACGGCTGATGCCCATGGCGTGGCCGCTATCCGCACCCATCTCGACAGTCACGAGGGGCAGGCGGAAATCACCTGGAGCGCGTTTGCCGAAATGCGCGAACGTTGGAAAGGCTGCATCACCCTGCAGGCTGCCGGCCTCGTGCCGCTCGATGCCTATCGCGACGACTATGGCACCCGCCTTGCCGATATCGTTGCCGTCCACGGCGGCTTGCTCGGCGGCGTCACCCGCGCCTCCGGGGGCACCCATGGGTCAGGCCTCGACGATATCGACCTGCTGCTCGACCGGTTATTTGCGCTGGCGAAGGAACGGGAACTGGATGTCGATCTACATGTCGACGAGGCGGCACAGGCCGATGCCCTGCCGCATGTGGCGCGTGCCGCCATCCGACACGGTTACGAGGGGCGCGTGACGTGCGGCCACTGCTGTTCGCTTGCGCTTCTGGGCGAGCAAGAATTGCGCGACACGATCGCGCTGATCGCCGATGCCGGCCTCTCGATCATCACGCTGCCAACCGTCAACATGTATCTCCAGGATCGCGAAAACGGCCGCACGCCGCGCTGGCGCGGGGTCACGCCCGTGCAGGAATTGCAGGCGGCTGGCATTCCGGTCGCCGCGGCCGGCGACAATTGCCGCGATCCGTTCTTTGCCTATGGCGATCACGACATGCTGGACACCTGGCGGCAAGCGGTGCGCATCCTGCATCTCGACCACCCTTACGCGGATGCGCCCGCTCTTGCCGGCCCGGCACCCGCCGGCATCATGGGCATCGACGCCGGTACGATCGGCGTCGATCGTCCGGCAGACCTGATGATCCTGGAAGCCTGGAGCCTCGACCAGGTTATCGCCCGTCCGCACTCCGACCGGGTCCTCCTCCGCAAGGGGATCTTCGCCAACAGGACATTGCCCTCCTACAGCATGCTCACAGATGTCCAGACCGCGTGAGCCGCTCTCTAGGGAACAAAAAAGGGACTGGCAAAGCCCGCCGGTCCCCCTTGTCTGTTCAGTCTCGATGTCCGCTATATGACCGCCGATACCAGACCTCCCGCTGCTGGGGCCGCTTTCCGTGCCTGGATCTTCCTGAACAGGCAGAAATAGAGCTTGATGTACTGGCCGACCAGGATCGCGTTGATGGGCATCGTCAACTTAACGAAGGGTGGACTTCGCTGTGAGATCGTTAAGTTTACGATGCTCGTACTACTTTCCCGCGAGAGAAAGGCTGAGCATATCGTCACCGAGCACGACAATCCGGCCGATTGGCGCCGCTTCGCCCGGCGTTCGATCGAGCCCATCAAAGCGCTCGGACTACACGGTGGCTGCAATTTGATCGAGAACAGCCCGAAATACGGACCGTCGATAGCTCAATAACCTGCCGCCAGTGAACGCAAACCGTATCCTGATGACAGTGTTGATCAATCATCCACTGCGCGAGTGGTGCGCCAATATGCAAATATTCGATGAAATTTCTGCTTTTTAAAGCAAAACCGCTATGCGCCGGGCTCTTATGGCTCTAACATGTCTTTGATTGGCCGGTGCGCTTGTGCGCCTTGGCTTTCAGGGGGTGAGAACCGAGATGCGATGGACATCCGGCAGATGTTGACGAACAGGCTGTGCCTGCTCGGAAGACCGCGATTGCTGGCGGCGGGGAGAGAACTCCCCTTGCCGGAGAAGTCTTATTTTCTCCTCGCCATGCTCGCCGCCGAACCCAATTTCGAACTCGACCGCGAAACCGTCAGGCGACAGCTCTGGCAATCGGAGCTGCCGGAAAAACGGGCCGGCAGCCTGCGCCAGCTGCTGGCGCGCATCGAACAGAGCGTTCCCGCCGGCCTTCCACCGCTGCTTGCCGCGACCCGAACCCATATCGGCCTTGCCGATGGCTGGGAGGTCGACGTTCATATCCTGAAACAGAAAGGGCCGCTCGCCCCCGAAGACGGCGGCCTGCTGAACGGCGAATTGCTCGAAGGCGTCAAATCGCCGACGCAGGGCGCCGAGGACTGGCTGACCTTTGAGCGCCAACGTGTCGATGAACTGCGCTCCACCCATCTCACCCGGCTGGTCGAGATATCAGAAGACAGATCGGATGAAGAGCAGGTCACGCTTGCCAGGCGCCTGCTGGAACTCGACCCTGCCAGCGAGACGGCCTATCGCGCCTTGATGCGCACCTATGTCAGGATGAACGATCCGGCAGCGGCGCGTCAGGCCTATCTGAAGTGCAAGAGCCAGCTGAAGGACGATTTCGACACCGAGCCGGAAGAAAGCACCACCGCTCTTGCCCGCGAACTTAACCTGGTGCCGGCAGCGCAGGCGACGTCGGGACATCCTCAGTCGGCGCTTAACCTTTCCGTCGGTCCGCTTGGTCAGCCGCGTATCATCATCCTGCCGCCGGAAAGCATTTTCACCGATCCGCTGATGGAGCGCGTCGGCAGAGCGCTTCTCGAAGACGTCACCATCGGGCTCAGCCAGCAGCGCGGCTTCAAGGTGATCGCGGCGCATACGAGCCTGGAGATCCTCAGCCGTTCGATCGATCCGTCACGTGCCGTGCCCGGTCCGCTCGACCTGAGCTTCGACTATGCGGTCTACGTCACCATCCAGGGCCGCGACGAGGATGTCTTTGCGACCTGCCGGCTGACGCGGACAACGACATCGGAGGTGATCTGGGCCATCGAACTGCCGCTGGTCATGCAGAAGATCAGCGAATCCTTCGCGCATCTGACGCGGCGGATCGTCTCGTCGCTTGCCGACACGATCGAGCGTCACGAACTGGCGATACCAATCGGCGAGGCGCCGCCGTCCGCCTACCGTCTCTACCTGGAAGGCAAGCGGCTGATTGCCCAGACCGATCTGCAGCATCTGCGCCAGGCGCGCAAATGGTTCAAATCCTCGCTCAATCGTTATGAACATTTTTCCGCCGCCCATGCTGGCATGTCGCGCGCGCTCGGCATGGAATGGCTGATCCGCGGCATGCGGGACAAGGAACTGCTCGACGAGGCGAACGGTGCTGCCCGGCTAGCGCAGCAATCCGATCCGAACAGCGGCCGGGCCTATCGCGAGCTCGGCTTCGTGGCGCTTTATCGCCGCCGCTTCGACGAAAGCCTGGAATATTTCCAGCAGGCTCAGGATCTCAATCCTAACGACGCAGACATCCTCGCCGATTTCGCCAATGCGCTTTCCCACGATGGCGATTTCGATCGAGCGCTGGAGCTCAGCCGCGCGGCCTTCAAACTCAATCCGCTGCCGCCGGACTATTATTACTGGAACCTCGGCGGCATCCACTTCATGCGCGAAGAATATGAAATGGCGATCGAGGCGCTGGAACCGGTGAAGACCAAGCAGGCGACGGCCCGTCTGCTCGCCGCCTCGCATGCCATGGCAGGCGAGACGAGCAAAGCCAGGAATTACGCCAGGGTGGTGCTGGAAAACTTCCCCGATTTCCGCAGCGAGGACATCCGTCATTTCGTCCCCGATCGCGATCCCGCCTATACGGAACCGCTGATACAGGGCCTGCAACTTGCTGGTCTTCCCTGATTGCAAGGCCTTTTAACGAAGCCTGTAACGCTTAAATGACGCAGGCAATGTTTCTTTCCGATGGTTAACGGCAGCAAGGCGCTGTTCAACCAATCGGAGATGGAACATGAAGACGAATGCTGAAACCACTGCAGCTCAGACACAGTCGCTGCGCTTTTCTGCTGCCGCCAGGGCAGCCCTGAAGCAGGACGAACTCAACGTTTCCGCCAATGCGCTCGAGAGCCTGACGCATGCGCTGAGGTTCCGCTAAGGAACAGATCGGTATGTCCGCTTTCACCGACCTTGAAACGCTAGCCGGTGACCTTAAACGATCATCGGCCGGTGTCAGCGATTATCATGACCGCGCGGTCACGCCGGCTCAGACCCTCGCAGCCATCAGGCCGCATCTGCGCGAATTCGGCATCACGCGCGTCGGTCTGCTGACTGCACTCGACGTCTTGAACATCCCCGTCGCCTTCGCAACGAGGCCGAATAGCCATACGCTCTCGGTGTTTCAGGGCAAGGGTATCGACAATGATGCCGCCATGACCTCGGCGGCGATGGAAGCGGTCGAGACGCGGATCGCCGAAATTGCCCCCGCCGACCTGACGCAGGCGACGATCGACAGCATGCGGGCGGAGCATGCCGCGATGATCGATCTCGACAATGTCGCACGCTGCGCGCCCGACGAGATCGGCAGCAGTCCTATTCCCTGGTGCACAGGGCTCGACATCCTTTCCGGCAGCAGCTTCTTCGTGCCCTGGTGGCTCGTCGGTCTCGACCATCGCGGCGAGAGGCCGCCAGGCTTCGAGCAGTCGAGCGATGGGCTCGCCTCCGGCAACACCCCGTCCGAAGCGGTCTTGCATGGGCTTTGCGAGCTGGTGGAGCGCGACGCCTGGGCCTTGACCCAGCTGAAATCGCCGGAACGTCTGAAGGAGAGCCGCATCGACCCTGCCTCCTTCGGCGATGCGGTCATCGACGTCATGACCGACCGGATCACACGCGCCGGCATGAAACTGCTGCTGCTCGACATGACGACGGATATCGGCGTTCCCGCTTTTCTGGCCGTCATCATGCCAGGCAATCTTTCCGACCGTGTCGACGCGCGCTGGTCGCATGTCTGCGGTGGCTGCGGCTGCCACCCCGATCCCGTGCGCGCCGCGCTGCGTGCCATCACCGAAGCGGCGCAGAGCCGGCTGACCGCGATCGCCGGCAGCCGCGACGATTTCTCGCCGCGCATCTATCAGCGGCTCGACCGGAGTGCGGCGATGCAGCAGGTGGTCGAACTTTGCGAGGGCGACGGTCGGATGCGCGCGTTCCAGGTCCGTCATCGCCGCCCGGCGCCAATCCAGGAAACCATCGCTCATATTGCCGACCGACTGGCGGCGACCGGCATCGAGCAGATCATCGTCGTGCCCTTTCCGCATCGATCCCTGCCGATCTCGGTCGTCAGAGTGATCGTGCCGGGACTGGAGGTCGATATATCAGGCCAATACATCCAGCTCGGCATGCGCGCGGTCAACACCATAAGAGGAGCCGAATCATGAAGGTGCTGTTCGTCGGCCCGAGCCTTGGCAGTGATCTTGCCGCTGCAAGAGCCATGTCTCCTTGCATGAACTTCCGGCCGCCGGCCGCCGCCGGCGACATCCTGAAGGCCGTTCGGGACGGCGCCACTGCAATCGGCTTGGTCGACGGTTACTTCGGCGACCTGCCTTCGGTCTGGCACAAGGAAATACTTTACGCACTCGAACATGATGTCGCCGTTGCCGGCGGGGCCAGCATGGGGGCGTTGCGGGCAGCTGAATGCGCGCCCTTCGGCATGGTCGGGCTCGGCTCGATCTTCGAAGATTACGAGTCCGGACGGCTGCTCGACGATGAGGCCGTCGCGCTGGTGCATGCGCCACAGGAGCTCGGCTGGCTACCGCTTTCCGTGCCTTGGGTCGATTTTGAGCCGACAATCGATGCGCTTCACGCCAAAGGCGAGATTTCGCCCGGTGAGCGCAAGAAGCTGTTGCTGGCCGGCCGGTTTCTGCATTTCTCCGAGCGCACCTATGCGAAGGTGGCCGACGAGTGCCATTTCCGCAAGCCGCGCCGCGACCATATCCTCGCCGCCATCCGCAGCAGCCGCGTCGAGCGCAAGCGCAACGACGCGCGACTGGTGCTGGAATGGCTGCGCCGGGATAAATTCCTCCCCGTCAACCGTGACTGGCACTTTGCCGCGACCTCACATTGGGAGCTCTTGCACGCCGAAGTCACGCGCAATGCGGTTCCTGTAACGCTTGAATAACGGTCGCGGCGGAAAGATGCAGCAGTGAGGGAATCGTAGGGTTCCACGACCAAAGAGGCGGGAACGATGTTTGATCAATACAACGAGGCTACCGGCAGCGAATACGCAAGGATCTTCCGGCTGCTGTCGGCAGCCAAGGATGAGGCTGAAAAGCTTCAGCTGCGCAATCTGGTGCACCTGACGAACATGGCGCTGCTGCAGGTCGTCATCGATTGGGACGGCATAGATCCCGACAGGGAGCTTGACGTCAATCTCGAGAAGCTGCTCGGCAGCAAAGCCAAGATCGCAATGAAGGATGCCAGCGAGAATCTAATCCTGATCGATCGCCATTGATCCCGATCGATTGCGATTGATCCGATCGATCGCCATTGATCTTCATGCGGTCCGTTGGGGGCGCGTGAAGGACATCCGGTCTATTCGGCCGCTTCGGTTTCCAACTGTTCGGTGTTGGCAATCGCCTGGACGAGCTTCAGGATCTTCTTGCGAAGCGCTTCGTTCTTGATCGAAAAGAACGCCGCATTGAGAAGCACGCCTTCGCGCGAAATAACGAATTCCTCGCTCGGAGCGGGGTTGTCGTTGGCATTGTCAGGGGTCGACAGGTCGTCGAAAAACGTCCTGACATCGACCTTCAGCGCGCCGGCGATTTCGACCAGCATGCTGGCGGAAACGCGGTTGGAGCCCTTTTCGTACTTCTGGATCTGCTGGAACGTTACGCCAACGCGATCTCCCAGTTCCGTCTGAGAAACTTTCCTCAACAGACGCTGGATGCGGATCGTCTTTCCGACGTGAACATCGACGGAATGCGGTTCTTCTTTCATCTCATTTTCCCTTCTGAAGGCAGCGGACAGGTGTCATTCGCCATATCCGTGTCAACAACTTTTAGCCGAGATAAATAAGGCTAGCAATTGCTTGCATGCAGATAGAGTTAAGCCCGAAAATCGGGCGTTTTTTGTCCCAGAATGATACAAAAAACATGCCGAAATGGCACGTCCAGGAGACCGGTCGCTTTATTTTGTGACGTCAGAGCGACCAGAGGCGCTGGGCATTGGCGAAAAGCAACTTCGAGCGCTCTGCCTCGCTGCTGGTGGAGAGCATCGCATGGGTCGCCGCGACCCAGGTAGAGAGGCCGCCACCAAGCGTGCAGACCGGCCAATCGCTGCCCCAGACGACGCGGTCCCAGCCGAAACTTGCGATCACGTGTTCGAGATAGGGCTGCAGCGTTTCTGCCGTCCAGGTCTTCGCATCGGCATAGGCGACGACGCCAGAGATCTTGCAGACGACGTTCGGCCGCCGGGCAATCTCTGATATGCCGGCCTTCCAGGGCTCAAAGGCGTCCGAGCGGATATCCGGCACGCCGCAATGGTCGAGCACGAACTGCACGTCGGGGGCAAGATCGACGAGGGCCGTCACACGGCTCGCCTGATGCGGCAATGTGCAAAGGTCGAAGGTCAGGCCGCTGCCGCTGATGCGCCTGATGTTTTCGCGGAACAGGGCGCCTTCGGAGACATCATCGGGCACGACATGCAGCACGCGGCGGAACCCCTTGACAAAGGGATCGGCCTTCTGCCGCTCGAGATAGGCGGCAAAGCTTTCCTCCTCCGGCCGGCAGGAGACGATGGCGCCGGCAATCAGACTGCCTTCCCTTTTGGCGATGCCGGCGACGTGATCGGTCTCGGCTTGCATCGCGGCGGGATCGACGTCGACCTCCATATGCAGCACCGTGGTGATGCCGCAGCGCCGGGCTTCAGTCGCATAGGCTTCGTAGAGGAAATCATGATCGAGATCAGGCACGCCTGAGAGCCAGGGATAGGGCAGCGCCGACCGGTCGATGATGTGCAGATGGGTGTCGATGAACACGCTTTCTTTTCCTCCAGGAATGGCTTCGCGCAAAGCTATCCCTGGTGAATGGATTGTTCAAATAGAAATTCTTGAGGCCTCAGGCCGGATTGACGACATCGGCGCCGGCAAGTAGCGAAAGCTGGGCGGCGGTCTTCTGCACCAGGGTAATCGCCTGGGTAATATCGGGAGCCGACGGCGCATTGACGAGCGCGATGAAGGGGCAGGTGAGGGCGGCGATGCAGCGGCGGTCGGGTCCGAGGACGGGCGCGGAAAGATTGTAGACGCCTGATGTCTGGGCGCTCGCCATCATCTCGTAGCCGCGCTCGCGGATCTGGTCGAGACGATCGTAGAATTCGGGCCCGAGTTCGACCTCCGCGCGGCTGCGCACATGTTCCGAGATCATCATCTCCCGCTCCTCCGCGCTGCGGAAGGCAAGCAGCACATGTCCCGAGCCGGTGTCGAAGAGGCTGATATGGGCGCCGATGCGGATCGAGAATCCCCAATAGTCCGGCGCCTCCTGTTGGGCAATGACGACGGCAGCACCGCGATCGAAGACGGCAAGATGATTGGCCTGGCGCGTGCGCTGGGCAAGATCGCGCATCAGCGGCGTGGCGTAAGAGGCGAGCCGGCGCACCGGCGCATGCAGTTGCGCAAGACCGAAGAGCTTCAGCGTCAGAGAGTAGCGGTCGCCATCCAGCCGGGTGACGTAACCGCGGCGCACCAGCCGGTCGAGCATGCGGTAGAATTCGTTGGGGCTGCGGTCGAGCCGCTTGGCGATTTCGGCCTGGGTGAGGCCGCTGTCGACGCCGGCGAGCAACTCCAGGATATCGAGGCCCTTGTCGAGGGCAGGAGCGCGGTAGCGGTCGGACTCGTCGGTCTCCATTCCTTCCCCCTGTGAATATCATTCTGCATATACGCAGAACCGCAGCCGGAAAAGCAAAACTTCGCACTTGACCCTTGGCCAATCGTCTGTTTGTCTATAAACAGACAAATCATCACTGAAGAGCAGGCCGGGGACAGGGAGGAAGACCATGCAGCGCATGGGAATGGTCATCGGCCCCGGAGCCAGCCAAGGTCGGCAAAGACAAGCGTCCACATGCTGCCGTTCGGCAGGATCCGGCGCTGATCTGCCTGTGCAACAGCGCCAACTCCTCCATTTAAGACAGAGAGCCGCACACATCCGGAAGCAGACCGGCGCAATGGGCGGGCCGAATGTCTTGCCAGAACCCGGTCGAAACGCTCAAAGAGGGCGAATGGCGGACGATGATGGACAGGCACTCCATCACGACCGAGCTTCGCCAAGACATCAACCGCACTCCATCGTCCAGCGTAGACAATTCCAGAAAAGGCCCGTGACATGACAAACAGACTTTCCGGCAAGACCGTTCTCATCACCGCCGCCGGCCAGGGCATCGGCCGGGCGACGGCGGCAGCCTTTGCCGCGATCGGCGCCAAGGTTCACGCGACAGACATCAACACCGAGGCCTTAGCGACGCTCGCCGCGGAAACCGGGGTTTCCACGCACAAGCTGAACGTGCTCGAAGAGGATGCGGTCAAGGCTCTGGTCGCCGAGATCGGCGCTGTTGACGTGCTATTCAACTGCGCCGGCTTCGTCCATGCCGGCTCGATCCTCGAGATGAAGGATTCCGATCTCGAATTCGCCTTCGACCTCAACGTCAAGGCGATGATTCGCACCATCCGCGCCGTGCTGCCCGGCATGATCGAGCGCAAGGACGGGGCGATCATCAACATGGCCTCCGTCGCCTCCAGCATCAAGGGCGTGCCGAACCGCTTCGCCTATGGCGTTACCAAGGCGGCGGTGATCGGGCTCACCAAAGCCGTTGCCGCCGATTACGTCGGTCAGGGCATCCGCTGCAACGCCATCTGCCCGGGAACGGTGGAAAGCCCGTCGCTGCAGGACCGCATGCGGGCTCAGGGCGATTACGACGCCGCGCGCGCCGCCTTCATCGCCCGCCAGCCGATGGGCCGGCTGGGCTCGCCGGAAGAGATCGCCGATCTCGCCGTCTATCTCGCCGGCGCCACCTACACGTCGGGCCAGGCGATCGCCATCGACGGCGGCTGGACGATCTGATTTCAGCCGACGATGCGGCCGGCAGTCCCGTCGGCCGGTCCGGCCCCAGCAATCGACCCCATGTGGTCGGCCCACAAATCGGAAGAAACACCATGACCCGCATCACCGACCTTCGTGTCTTCGATCTCCGCTTTCCCACGTCGCAAAGCCTGGATGGATCCGATGCGATGAACCCCGATCCGGATTATTCGGCGGCCTACGTCATTCTCGATACGGATGCGCCCGGCCTTGCCGGCCACGGCCTGACCTTCACCATCGGCCGCGGCAACGACATTTGCTGCATGGCGATCGAGGCGATGCGCCACCTCGTCGTCGGCGCTGATCTCACAGAAGTTCTCGCCCATCCCGGCGCCTTCTGGCGGCATCTGACCAGCGATAGCCAGCTGCGCTGGATCGGCCCGGAAAAGGGCGCCATCCACTTGGCGACGGGCGCGGTCGTCAACGCCGTCTGGGACCTGCTCGCCAAACAGGCCGGCAAACCCGTCTGGCGGCTCGTCGCCGAGATGTCGCCGGGAGAGATCGCCGATATCGTCGACTACCGCTATCTCACCGACGTGCTGACGCGCGACGAGGCGGTCGAAATCCTGAAGCGCGCCGAGGCGGGCAAGGCGGAGCGCATCGCCATCCTCGAAAAAGAGGGCTACGCCTGCTACACGACCTCGGCCGGCTGGCTCGGCTACGACGACGAAAAGCTGCGCCGCCTCTGCCAGGAGGCAATCGATGCCGGCTTCAACCATATCAAGATGAAGGTCGGCCGCGACCTGGAAGACGATATCCGCCGCCTCAGGATCGCCCGCGAGGTGATCGGCCCCGACCGCTACCTGATGATCGACGCCAACCAGGTGTGGGAAGTCGGCCAGGCGATCGACTGGGTCAAGGCGCTCTCCTTCGCCAAGCCCTTCTTCATCGAGGAACCCACCAGCCCCGACGATGTCGCCGGCCACCGCAAGATCCGCCAGGCGATCGGCCCGGTGAAAGTCGCGACCGGCGAGATGTGCCAGAACCGCATCATGTTCAAGCAGTTCATCGCCGAGGGCGCGATCGACATCGTGCAGATCGATTCCTGCCGCATCGGCGGGCTGAACGAGGTGCTCTCGGTCTTGCTGATCGCCGCCAAATTCGACCTGCCGGTCTGGCCGCATGCCGGCGGCGTCGGCCTTTGCGAATATGTGCAGCATCTGTCGATGATCGATTACGTCGCGGTGTCGGGCACTAAGGACGGCCGCGTCATCGAATATGTCGATCACCTGCACGAAAACTTCCTCGACCCCTGCCTGATCGAGAACGCCGCCTATATGCCGCCCACTCTGCCGGGCTTCTCCATCGAGATGAAACCGGCCTCGATCAGCAACTATACGTTTCGAGGTTAAGGAAACTTCACCGCAGCTGACGTATCCGATGCCAGCCGCATTATAATTTCTTGATTTCGACAGTCTTTCCTGTCGACTATGGGCTTCCAATCTGACGGGACTGCTCCAATTCACTTGGAGGCGGCGCAGCTTGCTTTTTAGAGCGCCGAGGAATAGCTTTGCAATGTGAATGCGGAGGGGGCCTAGCACCAGCAGGCCAGCAAATTTTATTGAACTTAGACAATAGAATGTTTGCGATCGAGCCATGCCCAAGTTTCGCTGCGTCAAGAGACTGTGCACTTATCTGCTGATCGTCGCAGCAATGCTGTTATCGATCGGCACGGCATTTGCCGCGATCACCGAAGAGAGCGGACGCCGCGTCGCCCTCGTCATCGGCAACTCGGTCTACAAGACGCTACCCTCGCTTCCCAATCCTGCCAATGATGTCGAAGAGGTCGCGACCACGTTGCGCGCGGCCGGTTTCGATGTGACGATCGGCATTAATGTCGACCGCATCGGGCTCGAAGATACGGTGCGCCGCTTCCTGCGTTCGACCAGCAATGCCGAGGCCGGCCTCATCTATTATTCGGGCCACGGTATCCAGGTGGGCGGCCAGAATTTCATCGTGCCGGTCGATGCAACGCTGGAGACGCCCTATGACGTCGAGACGCAGACCATGCCGCTCGACCTCATCCTGAACCATCTCAAGCAGAATTCGCGGGTGCAGCTGATCTTCCTCGACGCCTGCCGCAACAATCCGTTCAATGCCCAGAAATTCTGGATGGCGGAAAAACTGGAACCGGTCGGCACGACACGCGGACTTGCGCGCATCGACAGCGATCTCGGCAGCCTCATCGCCTTTTCCACCGAACCCGGCCAGGTGGCGCTCGATGGCGCCGGCGCGCTCAGCCCCTATTCCGAATCCTTCATCAAGCGCGCCAGCGAACCCAACAAGGAAATCCGCCAAGTCCTGACCGATGTGCGCCGCGACGTGATGGCCATGACCGGCGGCAAGCAGGTTCCCTGGGAAAACTCGTCACTGATGGACAGCTTCTATTTCATTCCGGCGCCGCCGCCGCCGAGCGTCGAATCGATGCAGCAGGTGAGCGTGCCGGAGGGTGCGGCCACGACCAAATTGCCGATCGCTCCGCCGCATGACGAGACCGGCTCGGCGCTGCTCGTCACCGTCAACCAGCTTCCCAAGACCGGCAAGCTCAGCTTCGACGGCAAGCCGGTCGAGCAGGGCGCAAAGATGCCGGCCGCGGCACTGACGGCGCTGACCTATGATTCATCCGGTGTTGCCGCCGGAACCGTCGGCCTGATTGGCTATACCGTGAGCGATCCATACGGTCAGGCGGCGCAGGGCGTCGTCGCGATCACCGTCTCGGCCGACGCCGGCGCCAAGATCGCCCAGCTCGAGCAGGAAAAACAGGTGCGGCTTGCCGATGCCGACGCCTATCTGAAGACGCTGCCGCGCGACGTCGACACGACGATCGGCGTCGGCCCTGTAGAAGCCAGCCTGCCGGTCGTGCCAGCATCGGCCGCGGAGATGACCTTCAAGGTCGCGGCCCTGCCCGACAAGGGCACGCTGCGCGCCGGAGACCGGGTGATCGGGCTCGGCCATGTGCTTGAAGCTGCCGATATCCCGGCGCTTTCCTACGAGCCGCAGATCGGCACTGAAAACCAGCCTTTCGCCCTGACGCTGCAGGCAGCCAATGACGACTTGCCGCCGGCGACCGTCACTTTCAAGCCGAAGCTCGACGCCTGCGACACCGCAGCCGCAGCCCCCCTCGACCTGCAGGGCGTGACGGCAGGCAAGTTGCCGAACGAGATCGACGCCGATGAAGCACTGTCGGCCTGCACGGAGGCAATAAAGGCCTATCCCGAGGTGGCGCGCTTCGTCTATCAACTTGGCCGTGCCCAGCTTGCCAACCGCGACGCCAAGACGGCTTTTGCGACGATCAGCAAGGCAATGGATGCCGGGCATGTCCGGGCGATCTATGAACTGTCGAGTCTTTACGAGTTCGGCGCCTCCGTGCCGCGCGACGCAGCCAAGGCAAGCGAGATCGCCAAGGGTGGTGCGGCCAAGGGCGATCCCTTTGCCCTGCATAGCTACGGCAAGGCCCTCTACTACGGCCGCGGCACCAAGGCCGATCAACAGCTGGGGTTGCGCTTGATGCTGCAGGCCGCCGATCTCGGCCATACCTATGCGATGAACGAGCTCGGCTATATCTTCCTCAACGGCGTCAACGTTCCGGCCGATCCAGAGCGGGGCATCCGCTTCTACGAAGCCGGCGTGCAGCGTAACGACATCTATTCGCTGAACAATCTTGCGCTGGTCTACCGTTTCGGAAAAGGCGCTCCAGAGGATCTCCCGAAAGCGCTCGACCTTTTCACGCGGGCAGCGGAGGGCGGTCAGCCCTATGCCCCGACAAACCTCGGGCGCATGTACCGCGACGGTATCGGCGTTGCCGCGGACAAGGCGGAAGCGGTGAAGTGGCTTGAGGCGGGCGCGGAACGCGGCGACTATTGGGGTGCACTCGACCGCGCGATGCTCGCGAAGGAAGAGGGCGCGGACGCTGACAGCCTCGCAATCGCATCACGTTATTTCGCGCTGGCGACAGCCATCAACATGCCAGGCAGCGGCGATCCGAAGAACCAGGCGCTCGCGGAACTCAAGAGGATGCCTGGCGCTGCCAAGAAAAAAGCGGAGGCCGCCTTTGCCGCCGAGCTGACCGCTCAGGAAAAAAAGACAATTCCGAAGACCAAGTCGCTCGATGACAGGCTCGTCAAACTCGCCAAAGCGACCTGGGTCAAGCGAAATCCGAGGTATGATCTCTTCTGAAACGGCGGTCCGGGGGCGCCCTACATGAAAAGCAAGCTAATCATCCGTGTCCTATTGTGCTCGACATTCATCGCAGGTTCCGGCGCAATCCTACAAAGTTGCATCTTCGACCCAGGCGCGAGGACACTGTTCGCCAGTGAAGAGCCCGCCAGGAGCGTCACGCCTACCAGGAGAACCACGTCCACCGTCAGAAGAGTGCCCACAACGAGCAATCAACCGGCTTTCGCCCGCTCTGAGAACAGCTCGAGTGGGAATTCCAGCTCTGGCGGCGGCATGGGCGGCGGCTCTGGCTCTAGCAGTTCCTCTAGCTCCTCCAGTTCGAGCAGTTCATCGAGTTCCAGCGGCGGCTCGTGGTCCGATCGCCGCCTGAAGACCGATATCCGGCGGCTCGGCACCTCGGCTCAGGGCATACCGGTCTATGCCTTCCGTTACATCTGGGGCGGCCCAATGTTCGTCGGCACGATGGCGCAGGATCTATTGGCGATCAGGCCTGAGGCAGTCATCGAAACCGCATCGGGTTACTACATGGTCGATTACGACAAGCTCGATATTGCAATGATCTCGCTGCCGGAGGATGCGTCTCCGCTTACGGCTGAGGCCGTGATGGCGCTTGCGACCCGGGCGGCACGGATACGCTCTCGGGGCTCCGTCCAGCCGGCAATGTAATCGAGAAGGCCGAGCGCGTGCCGATACCGCAGGACAGGGATACCGAAACCGGGAGCCCTTTCATCAGCCAAGCGGCGACCCTCGCCGGAGTTCTGATCGGTATCGCGCTCTCGACCTATCTGCAGCTTGAACCCGGCAAGGCAATGGCGCTTGCCGTGTTCTGCCTTCTCTTGGCGTGGATCGCCGCCGACGGCACATTCGCTGCTCGTTCGACCTGGGCATCGCGAAGGAGACGAGACGAGGCTCCCACCATTTTCTGGCGTCGCGTCGGAACGAAGCTTGTGGGCCTCGCTGCGCTGCTTGGCGCGGTCGTGATCGCCTGTTCGGTCTTTCCGTTTTTCACGCAGTCGGCGGCGGTCCGATGGATCATCGAGGCTGGGCACACCACTATTCCCCTTTCCATCGCACTTGCCGGCGCCACCATTCTCTACGTCGCGGTCACCGATCTGGTCGCGGAGGAACCCGACGATTATCTCAACCAGGTCGGGCGCGCGGTGTTGATGCAGGATTTTCGCGAGGAGGACGTGCTGTTCGCATTGCGCCTGCTCGCGATCAAATGCTTCTTTCTCGTGCTGATGTTCTCGGGCGGCATGGCGGCTCTTTCCGATCTTGCCGAGAAGCCGGCCTGGGCGTTTCCGCCGCTCTCGGCGGCCTGGTTCGAAGGCCTGTTGCGGCTTGCATTTCTTCTGGACATCGTGCTTGCCGCCGGCGGCTATGTCGCGACTTTCAAGCTTTTCGGATGGCATGTCAGGGCAACGGAGACGACGGCGCTCGGCTGGCTCGTCTGCCTCATCTGTTATGAGCCGTTCTTCCCTGCGATCTCACATGCCTTCGTGCCCTATGGCGAGGGGCCGGGCTGGGAGACCGTGATCCAGGAAGGGTCGGCCGTCTTCATCCTCTGGAGCGTCGCGACGCTGTTCTGCACCGTCATCTATGTCTGGGCGACCGTCGCTTTCGGGCCGCGATTTTCAAACCTCACGCATCGCGGCATCATCACATCGGGCCCCTATCGCTTCATGAAGCATCCGGCCTATGTCTCGAAGAACATCGCGTGGTGGCTGGTGGCGATCCCAGGCTTCCTCGCCAGCAGCCTTGCCGAGGGGCTTGCCCGGGCCGGCATGCTGGCGATCGTCAGTCTTATCTACCTGCTGCGCGCGCGAGCGGAGGAACGCATGCTGAGCCGGGATCCCGCCTATCAGGACTATGCCGAGCGCGTCGCGGCGCATGGACTTCTGGCGATGGCGAAGCGGCGGCTGGCGTCTACAGCGCCGCGCGTCTGAAAAAACGCGCAAAGGACGCAGTAGCACTTTGAATTATGTAGTGGGCGGCGGCGTGAGTTTCCCGCCGTTCAGCCATCCAGCCCCTTGAAGCGCACCGGCTGGTAGCCGCGCATCAACAGGCTGCCGAGCGAATAGGTATTGCGGCAAACCCGGCCTTTGCAGGCATTCGGCGAGGCCTCCATCACCTCCACCTTCTTGTCGGCCGTGAAGCGCATGAATAACAGCACATGCGAGCCGGGCTTGTTCAGCGCGTCGCCCGGCTGCATCGACCAGGGGTCGGAGAGGCGCTTGGTGATCCCGGGGATGGCGCGCGTCGAAACGTGCATCTTCAGGCCCCAGGCGTCGCTGACGAAACCGGAGCAATCGACGCCGAGGATGTTGGATTGCGGCGCGCTCTTGGTGCAGACATTGCCGGCGGTCTGGCCCTTTTCCACGCCGCCGACGAAATTTTCGAGCGGCGTCTTGCAGCCCCAGCAGTAGGGAACACCCTTGACCGTCTGGCCGCGCTTGCCGATCAGGTAGATCGGGCGGCGCAGCCGGCTCATGTTGACGCAGCCCGGGCCGGGATCCTTGCCATAGGCGGTTGACGTCACCAGCCAGTTCAGCGTCTCGAAGCCGATGGCCCGCTCGATGACGTCGCTACGCGATTTCGGCACGATCGCCACCTTCGGCGTCTTGCCGGGCTTGCCGGCAGCCGGCTGCTTGGTGGGCCGAGCGACGGCAAGTTTGCGGCCGGGCTCCCGACCGTCGAGCCGCAGCACCTGCGCCCGGCTTTCCTGCGAGCGGAGATAAAGCACGTCGCCGCGCGGACCGATCGCCACGAACCGCCTGGAAAATACCGTGCCCGGTTCGATCGGCAGGTCGTAAACCCGGTCCACAGCGCCGTTCGGCGTGAAGCGCACCACCAGCATGCCGGTGCGCTCGGGCCGGTCGGCGGGTACGAGCTCGACCAGCGCATAGGGCCTGCCTGTCGTGTCGATGTCGAGAAGTTCGACGGTGCCGATCCGCCCTTCCGAGGCGAGTTGCAGCGAAAGGAAATTCTCCTCCGAGCTGCTGCGCCGCAGCAGGATTTCCGCCTTGTCGTTTGCGGCAGCCGAGACCTCAGCAACGATATCGCCGAGCCCGCGGCTCGGCACATATTGAATGACCGGCGGGCGGGCCTCGGGCCGGCTGGTGCTGCGGCCGATCTCGTCGATGATGCTGTTCAGCGGCCCGGGTGATACCGAGCCCATCGAGGCGAAGACCGAGCGGGTATAGTCGTCAGCATCGCCGCCATCGACGGCGCGCAACGTCTGCGACCGGCCGTCGGCATCGGTGGAACGCTCGAGCGGCACGACGCCGTCGGACCAGAGGTAGAGTTCGTTGTGAACGACGGCGAGGTCCTCCGGCGTGGCATTTTCCGGCAGCGGCAGGATCTCAGGCTCGGCTTGCGAGCGTTCGGCGTCGATGGCGAGCACGCGGCCGTTGTTCTGGTCGAGGATGTAGATGGTGCCGTCGTCGCCAACGGTGATCGCCGCCGGCCCGGATGCCTCCGCTTCCTCGTTGGAAGAGATGATGCCGACCGAACGCGCGCCGTCGCCGCCGCGAAGCTCGATGATCGTCGTGTCTTTGCCAAAAACCGGCGAGGCGACCGCAAGTGCCGCGGCAAACAAAATCTGCGACCCAAAACTACGCATTGCCTCGACCCCCAGAACAGGATGATTTTAGGCCGATCCGGCCAAAAACCTGAATCCTGTTCTCAATTAAGGTTAGTGCATCATGTCGTCCGAAAACCGATCACACTTTTCGGCATCATGAACTGTTACCGTCACGCTTTTCAAAAATGGTAGGCTAGATATGACTTCTCAGCAAGCCGTTGCTTTCCAAACGATTTGGAGATCTGCGCCGGCGATAGTACAAGATCATCGTCTCGAAGATTTGTCGGCAGGAAATGCTTATGCTGGAATGGAACGGTGACGAACTGGCGCTCGATATAAGCTTGCTGGAGCAGGTGCGCGCGGCGAGGATAGGTTTCTCAGACCGCGTCTGCGCCGCCTCTGCCAGCAAGGACGACAAGCATCTGGCGCAGCTGCGCTCGGAGCCGACCTATCTGATGGCCGAGTTCCTCTATTCGATGAAGGTCTTCGGCATCAACACCGCCGAGGATATCGAACGCTTCGCCGATCTGCACAATGATTATGTGGTTTCACTCACGCGCGACCCGGCCAAACTGCAGCGGCTGGGGCTTTCACAGGATCGTGCGCTCGCCTCGATGTTCACCGCCGATACCAAGCCACGGCTGATCCAGAACTGGGCTGATAAATCAGGCGCGATCGACCAGTCCAATCTCGCCCGTTTCCTTGTCGCGGTGATGTCGAGCGAGACCTGCCGCAAGACGTTGATCGATTTTGAGACGGCGGGCTTCATGCAGCGCAAGCGCTCCCCCTACGGCACCATGGTCGTCTGGTCGACCGGAATGATCGAGGAGATCTTCGGCGAGATGCTGCGCGATCTGCGCCTTGGCCTGCAGCAATTGAAGATCCTCTAACGCATGTCGCCCGGAAGTGTGCAGCGGGGTCAACGACATGCATAAAACAAAGAGCCAAATCGCCGCTGCCAGCCGATTTCAACCCTCCCAATCGATTGGCACTGTGCGCCGTTGCCTTCCTTCCGGCCTCTCCCTATTCTCGGGGCGCTTATGCATGTCGCCGGAAGGGTGCAGCGGTTCCGGGAGAACGACGTGCATAAAAACAAAGAGCGAAAGCACGTCGCATGAATCAAGTTTAATGCGACGTGCTTTTGTCGCGCAGTGGCGCCAATAGGACGGATTTGACGACGATGACGAAATCCTGGCTCATAACCTTGTCGATCGGCCTTCTGCTGGCGCTGCAGACCCCGCGGCTTGCCTATTCCGGCCCGGCCGAAGACGCGCTTGCGGCGCGAAACCCCTCGCTTGCGGCGCTACGCCATCATGACGAAAAGGCCTTTGCTTCGGCAACTGCGATCATCGCCGAACACGAACGCGCCAAGGGGCTGGCGCCCGGCGTGGCGAAGCTGCCCGATGCGACCTCGCCCGGCCGCGACATGGGCTCAGGCCCCGGCAAGGAATTCACGGTCGACAATCCGGATATTCTCTGGCTCTACAATTCCTCGCCCGAAGGAATGAGCGACCTGATCTCGATTCTGAAATCAGCCGGGCAGAAACCCAAGAACTGAACGTCTTCTCGCAGTTGAACGGACTATAACAGGCCCCGGTTATTCCAGAGCGTGAGTCTTGCTCACGTCTTTGCCTTGCCCGATTCTTAGCGGCTCCAAATAATTTGTAACCCTCCCTCAAGCAAGACAGGCAAAGCCATCCCAATTTCGCCAGTCAGTGCTATTCTCATCTTCAACACAGTGTGAGATGTTCGAAGAGGAGGTTTTCCAATGCCGAACCGCAAAGCCATCTTGGCAGCAGCCACCTTTCTTTCGTTCTTGTCGGTGGTTCCCGCCGTCGAGGCGCAGAACGAACGCACATTGACCGAAGCGCCGGCGCAGACCGGGCCTGTCAGCATCACCTTCGATCGCGCTGAAGCCAAATACGCCATCGGCGAAGTTGTCGGCCTCTTCATCCAGTCGACCGAAAATGCCTATGTCACGGTGCTGAACGTCTCGCCGAACGGCTCGGTCGTGAAGCTTTTCCCGAACAAGTACCAGACCGACGCCCTTGTCGGCGCCGGCAAGCGTGTGCAGGTGCCGGATCCGGCAAGCGGCGCCAAGCTGCAGGTTTCAGGCCCGGTCGGCCAGGAGCAGATCAAAGTCTTCTATTCCTCCAAGCCGCTGACCATCTTCGCCGATCTCGGCGGCAGCGGCGGCGGCATGTTCCGCTCGATCGACGGCGGCATGGATGCCGTTTCCCGCAGCCTTGAAGATGCTCGCAGCCTCGGCACCAAGATCAGCAGCAAGACGCTGATGCTGACGACGGTCGATAGTCCGGCCGCCATTCCGCCCGTCGCAGCCGCCCCTGCAGCAAAACCGGCCCCGGTCGAACAGGCTGCAAAGCCGCCCGTTGCGCCGAAACCTGAAGCCGCTCCGAAGCCGAAGCCGGTAACGAAACAGGAAGTCGCCAAGAAGCCGGAAACGGTGGTGGAAAAACCGAAGCCGGCGGCCCCGAAAAAGGTCGCGCCGAAGCCCGTCGAGCAGGCAACCCAGCAGCCACCGAAGAAATACAAGATCGTCACCAATCTGGCGCCCGGACAGGAGCTTGCCGCCGATGAACTGGAGCTGATCGGCCCGGCCGATACCACCTCATCCACCCGGCCGACCCAGTATAAGCAGCCGACGACGCAGTATAAGCAGCCCACCCAGACGTCCCAGACGAAGATGCCGAAACTGCCGATGCCGCAGCTCAAGATGCCGCAATTCAAGCTTCCCGGCGGTTTCAGCATCAAGATGCCGCAGCTCAACCTCGGCCGTTCCGCCGAACCTGAGCAAGCCGGCGAAGAGATCGAGGTCGCAAATGCCGATACGCCTGTTTGCACCGCCCTTCTCGACAAGCTGAATACCGCCGTCGCCGCCAAGGATATCGGTGCCGCCGCGGCTGAGGCCGATGCGATCGCCGTCAGCGCCGATTGCGGCCAGTTCCAGGTGAACGCCCAGCGCCGCGTCGCCGCCCTCAGGCTTTCCGCCGCCCAGGAGATGATGGCCGCCAACCAGCCGGTCGCCGATTATGAGCCGCTGCTTGTCGCCGCCGACAGCCCGCAGGTGCTCTGGCAGGCCTCCGCCACGCTCGGCGAAATCTATTTCTCCTCACGCCGCTTTGCCGATGCCGCCGCCGATTACCAGCAGGCGATCGAGATCATCAAGAACGAGACCCGCACGCCGAAGGCGCCCCCCGCCGAGACGATCTCCGATCTCATCCAGCGCGCCGCCCAGGCCCGCATCCTTGCCGCCAACCCGACGAACGACAATCCTGAAGGCAGCTTCGTGCCGGCCGAGAAGGATCACCGCAGCGGCGTGCTCGGCGGCATCTATTCCGAGAATGTGCGCGGCATCGTGCCGGTTTCCATTCCGGTTCCGATCACCTTCGATTTCAACAAGTCGAGCTTCACCTCGATCGGCACCGAAGCCGCTGAGGAACTGCTGGAGGCGCTGAAAGAGCAGAAGCCCGGCCGCATCATCCTTATTGGCCATACCGACCGGCGCGGCGGCGACGACTATAATCAGAAGCTTTCCGAACGCCGCGCCCAGGCCGTCGCCGACTTCCTGAAGAGCAACGGCCTCGACGCGACAATCGACGCCGAAGGCCGCGGAGCTTCCGAGCCGGTGGACGTCACCGCAACCGCAAACCTCACCGAAGACGATGTCGATGCGCTGAACCGCCGCGTCGAATGGCGCCGCGAATAGGCCGGGCGAGGAGGAATCTGGCCATGACCGCATTCGTTTCCATGGCCGCAGCACTTGCCCTCCTCACCATGGCGGCCACCGACAGCCTGGCAAGGGTGATCGAGGCGCCCGAGCGTGGTGCGGTCAGGGCCGTGCTGATCGGCATCGACCTCTACCGCAACGTTCCCCCGCTGCACGGCGCCGTCGCCGATGCCGAGGATCTTTCGCTTTCGCTGCGTTCGGTCGGCGTCGAGGACATGACGCTCTTGAAGAATGGTGCCGCCGACCGCGAGGGCATCTTCCACGCCATCGAGGCCGTGACCGAAAGGGCAGGGCCTGGCGATCTCGTCGTGCTCGGCATCGCCGGCCACGGGTCGAGCGAGCCGGAGCGCGTCAAGGGCTCGAAACCGAGCGGCCGCGACGAGGTTTATGTGCTCGCCGGCTTCGACACCCGGCTGCCGGGATCGCGCGAGCGCATCTTCGGCGACGAATTCAAGGCGCTGATTCGCAATCTTGAGGCCAAGGGCGCGGATGTCGTCTTCATCGCCGATACCTGCCATGCCGGCGGCATGACCCGCGACGTCGATCCGCGCGGCGCCGAGATCACCTGGCGTCAGGCGCCTTCCTATACGATCGAGGAGGACGACCTCGCGCCGATTTCGACCACGGCGGACGCGCTGTCCACCGGCTTCGATTTCAAGCGGCTGACCTTTCTCGCCGCCGTGGACGAAAACACCAAGTCGCCCGAGATATCAATTCCAGGCATCCCGCAGAAACGCGGCGCCCTGAGCTATGCCACCGCTCGCGCTTTCGAGGGGGCGGCCGACCGCAACGGCGACGGCGCCGTCAGCCGCCGCGAACTGTTCGAATATGTGCGCCAGGCGGTCTACCAGTTCACCAACCAGCGGCAGAACATCTTTACCGAAAGTCCGCCCGGAATCGATCTCGATCGCGCGGTCGTCTACAATTACGAAGGGGCGGGGGCCCAGGCGGCGGCGGAGAAATCAAACACTCCGCTGCCCGCCGAGCTCGCACCGATCAACGTTGCCGCCCTCGGCTCCGATCCGGTGCTGCAGGGGATTGTATCAGCCGTCACGCCGTTCAAGCTGACGGAGGGTTCCGATGCCGAACTTGTCTTCGATCCTGAAAAACACGAGGCGATTGCCGGCGGCGATGTCGTCGCCTCCGCCATCGGCGCCGGCGACATGCCTTTCGTCGTCGACCGGATGGCCGCGCTCGATGCGCTGAAGCGGCTCTCCGAGACCAAACCGCAGACCGTGCGCGTGACGCCTTCCGATACCGTCCATCGTGAAGGTGAACGCGTCGGCGTCACCGTTTCGGATCTATCAGGCCGCAAGCTCGTACTCTTCGACGTCACCGGCGATGGCACCGTGCAGTTCCTCTATCCCAACGAAAAGGAGGTCGATGCTGCGATGTCTCAGACCTTCGATCTCGATCTTTCCGTCGTCTCACCTTTCGGCACGGACCTGCTCGTCGCCGTCACCTCTGAAACCCCGATGCCCGAACTTGTGGAGTTCCTGGAGCAGAACGACAGGCGCCGCACCGCCGGCAATATCGCCAAGCGCCTCGGCGAATTCCTGCCCGAGGGCGCGCGCGTCGGATTTACGGTCCTTTATACCTCCGCCGGAGCCAAGCTATGAGCACGTCGATCAGCAGGATCCTCAATATTGCGTCCGTCATGCTGCTTCTGGCCACTCCGGTGCTGGCGCAGCAGGATACCGATTTTGCCGGCGAGGATGGCGGGCGTGTCATCGGCGGCCAGGCGGCCAAGAAGGGCGAATGGCCCTGGCAGGTGAAGATCCTGGCGCCCGATCCCGAACAGCGCGGCCGTTTCGGCGGCCATTGCGGCGGCTCGCTGATCGCGCCCCGCTGGATATTGACCGCCGCCCATTGCGTCACCAGCGGCCGCTCCGGCAAGCAGGATCTCTTCGCCCGCGACCTGCTGATCGTCGAGGGCAAGTCGAAGATCGACAAGGTGATCGCGGTCGATGGTCCCGACAAACCCGGCCTTGCCGTGGAAGACGTGATCATTCACGAGGATTTCGACCGCAAGGTCTTCGCCAACGACATCGCCCTCATCAAGCTCAGCGAGCCGGCTAAATCGAAGCCGGCGATCCTTGCCTCGGCCTCCGACGACGAGGTGGAGGCCGCCGGCCACCCGGCTGTCATCACCGGCTGGGGTTACACCAAGGCCGACCACGGCTGGGACGACAAATATCTGCCGACCGAGCTGCAGGAAGTGGAACTGCCGATCGTCCCGCGCGAGGACTGCCGCGCCGCCTATCGCGACAGCTCGATGCGCATGAACCCGATCGACGAGCGCAATGTCTGCGCCGGTTATGCCGAAGGCGGCAAGGATGCCTGCCAGGGCGACAGCGGCGGGCCGCTCGTCGCCCAGCGTCCCGACAAGCGCTGGATCCAGCTCGGCATCGTCAGCTGGGGTGCTGGCTGCGCCGAGGCGGAGCACTACGGCGTCTATACCCGTGTTGCCGCCTTCCGCGACTGGATCGCCGCAAAGACCGAAAGCGACGTACCGAATGTTGAAGGGCCGAATGTTGAAGGGCCGACTGCCGACGATCAAGTCGCGTCCACCACGACCAGTGGCGGGACGAAGCAGAGGAAGTCCGGGCAGGAAGAGGCCAATCTCGCCATCACCACCCCGCCCGCCGGCGATACGGCGCCGGCCGGCACGACCGAAACGCCCGCCGGCAATATCCCGCCGGCTGACAAACCCGTCGCCGACGAACCCGCCGTTCAGCCGGCCGTCGTCAAGACGCCGGTGATCGAAAGCTCACCCGGCGATCGCGCCCTGTTGATCGGTATCGACGATTACGAGATGCGCGAGGCGAAGCTGACCGGTTCCGCCACCGATGTGAAGGCGATGCAGGTCTTCCTCGCCAAGACACTCGCCTATCGCCCGGAACAGATCCACACGCTGACCAACCGCAAGGCGACCCGCGAGGCGATCCTTGCCGAAATCGACGACTGGCTGGTGCGCCAGTCGACACCCGGAAGCCGCGTCTTCCTCTATTTCAGCGGCCAGGGCTCAGAAGAAATGGGCGCCGAGGAAACGACGAGCCCGACACTGGTGGCCGTCGATGCCCAGCTGGTGCGCGAGGGCGGCAAGGTGACCGTCACCAACCAGATCCGCGAAACCGAGATCGCCGCTCGGCTGAACAGCCTCAAGGATCGCCGCGTCACGCTGCTGATCGATGCCTGCCATGTCGGCCCCGGCAGCCGCAGCGCGGTGGCAGCACCCTCCGGCACCGTGCGTTGCCTCGGCCCGGCGCTGGCAGGGCTCGAACCGCCGAACAAATCGGGCAAGGAAGCGAAATTCTCCTTCGGCGGCGAAAACGCCATGGTCTGGTCGGCCGTCAACGCGGGGCAGTGGGCGCTCGTCGATAGCGAGGCCAAGCCGGCGCTGGGGGTTTTCACCCGCCGCTTCATCGAAGGGGTGCAGGATGGCGTGGCGCGCGCGGCCGACAAGCCGAATGTCAGCAATGCCGCTTTGCTCGATTATGTCCGGCGCAAATCGGACGAATATTGCCGGACACATGCGGGAGACTGCCGCTTCACCCCGGTGCCGCAATTTTATGGCCAGCCGGATGCGCTCGGCCGGGATGTCATCACCGGCGAGGAGGCGAAGACGCCGGTCGCCGCCGTCGAGAATACGCTGAAGAGCGATAATGAGGCGGGCGTCGCCGTCGACGTGCTGCCCGGCACCGCCGTCAGCATCGGCGACAAGGTGGCCATGCGTGTCTCCACCAAAAAGTCCGGTTACCTGATCCTTGTCGATATCGACGCCTCCGGCAAGCTGACGCAGCTTTACCCGAACAAGCGCTCGATGGGCCTGAAGCCGACTGCCAAAAGCGGTGACAACCGGCTCGATCCGGCCCGGCCGGTCGTCGTGCCCGATGCGCGCAATCCCTATACCGGCTTCGAATATGTGGTGGAGGGACCGGCCGGCGTCGGCATGGTCGTTGCCATCCTCAGCGACAAGCCGATCGAAGTGCTCGACCTGCCCGATGTGCCGACGCCGCTCGTCGGCCAGCGCGCCGCCTTCAACTATGTCTACGATCTCGCCCGAAGCCTCCGGATCGTCGGCGACGACGAGACCGGCGCCCAGGGCAAATGGTCGTTCGATTCCAAATTCTATCGCATCCGCTGAACAGGAGCGAACCATGCCGAAATCCACTCTGCTGGCGGGTCTTGCCGCTTCTTTGATGACGTTTGCCCCGGCCGCCCATGCCGGCAACTCCGGCGACAGCAAGGCGATGCTCGCCGCACAGGCGGGGCTTGCCGCCGAACTGATCGACCGGACGCTGGCAAAGGAAGGGGCGGCCAATATCATGGTGTCGCCGGCAAGCCTTGCCGCAGCACTCGGTCTCGCAGGCCTCGGCGCTTCCGAAGAGGGCAAGGCGTCGATCGCCAAAGGCCTCGGCTTCGGCGGCGAAGTGAAGGGACCGGAGACGGTGCTCGACGCCATGACGCCGGATAAGCCGGCAGCGGCGGATGCGCCGTTGACGACGGCGGTCGCGATCGTCTTCGACGACAAGTTGTTGCTCGTCCCCGATGCGCTTTCCATGCTCGCCGGCCACCGGATCAAGCCCTCGATCGAGGATCTCGACGGACCAAAATCGGTCGAGCACATCAACGGCTGGGTCAAACAAGCAACGCGAGGCGCCATTCCTGTCATCCTGGACTCACCGCCCGGCGGCGGCTTCGTCAGCCTCGGCGCGCTCTCCTTCAAGGCGCGCTGGAAGACCTCCTTTGAGAAGGAGAGCCCGGCAAGCCCCTTTCAGCGGCCGGATGGCTCGACGATTTCGGTGCCGATGATGCATCTTGCCGGCGATGGCCAGAAATTCCGCTTCGATGAGAAATTCACCGCCGTCGACCTTGCCTATGCCGGCGAGGGCTACAGCATGGTCGTGGTGGCGGCGCGCTCAGGCAAGGGGGTCGGTGGCGCGGACCTGAAAACGCTTGCTTCCTGGCTTCAGGGCGAGAAATTCGAAGCCGCCAAGGGCGAAATCTTCCTGCCCCGCTTTTCCCTGAACGACGGGCGTGATTTGATGCCGATACTCAATGCGATGGGCGTAGCGCCCGAGAAGGCCAAGGATGCGGGTTTCCCGAGTTTCACCAAGGAAAACATCCGCTTGTCGCGCGTCCTGCAGAAGACGATGATCAAGGTTGACGAAAACGGCACGGAGGCGGCAGCAGCCACGGCTGCTATCACGGAACGCAGCATCGATCCGACGCTCGTCCGCGTCGTGGCCGATGCCCGTTTTGCCTTCGCGCTTCGCGATACCAAGACCGGCCTGCTGCTGGCCGCAGGCCTGATCGGCGATCCATTACTGGCAGGCGAATAGAGTTCGGTTTCATGAATGTTATGAATGCAGGGGGACAAGTGCATGAGAAGTGATCTGATCGCCCGCTACACGATCGGCGAGCCGGTCTATGAGAACGAGTTCATCGTCTATCCGGCCCAGGACAAGCGGATGGACCATGCGGTCTTCATCGTCGCGCCCGATATGGCGCTGAAATTGGACAAGGCTCGTTTCGAGCGGGTCTGGACCTCCATCAACGAAGCCAAATCGCTGACGGCACGGCGCTTCGTCGAGATCGAGGACCTCATCCCGCCGTCGCCGGAAGACGACAATTTCTATATCGTCGAGAAGCGGCCGTCGAAAACGCTGCACCAATATCTCGATGAAACGGAAATGGTGGCTTACGAACGCGCCGTCGAAATCGGCCGCCACATCCTCGAAGGGCTGGCGACACTGCACGGCGCCGGTTACGCCCATAATGCCCTGACGGACCAGTGCATCTACGTCTCCGAGGATTATTCCGGCCTGTCGGTCCGGATCGGCAACCTGCACCTGATCTCGAAGATCGGCGAACACATCATCCCGCCCTATGTGCCGGAATTCGGCGCGCCGGAAATCTATGCCAGCGGCACCTTCTCCGCCTCATCGGCACTCGACATCTACGCCATGGGCATGATCGCCTACAAGCTCTTCCTGCCGCGGCAGACCTATGCCAGCGTCTTCGACAGCGTCATGGTCTGGGAAGACGAGCACCAGCGCGAGCAGAGCTGGAAAAACATCCATCTCGACCCTTCCAATATCTTTCCCCGCCTCGACGTGCTGATCCCAGGATTTCCCGAGGGTCTCGCAAGCCTGGTGGAAAGGATGCTGAGCCGCGATCCGAGCGCACGACCGCGCACGGGCGCCGATACGCTGGGCGAGTTCGCCCGGGTGACGACAGGCATCCAGCCGATGTCGTGGGATCCGCGCGGCGGCATGCAACAACAGCAGGACGCCCCGAAACCGAAAAAATGGACGCCTCTCAAGATCTCGATGATTGCAGCACTGCTGCTGATCTGCATCGGCGTCGGTGCCGTTACCATTCCGAAGCTACTCCGCCCGGATCCGAAACTCGTCGCCGATGTCGGCACCTGGAAGAAGGAGGCCGAAAGCCGCAAGCAGAAGGCGATTGCCGCCAAGGCGCCGGAACGCCCTTCCGGTGACCAGGCGAAGCTCGCGTATGATACCGGCGCCGCAGCGCTGACATCGGCCGATGCCCTGCTCAAGGACGAAGACTACGAAAAAGCGCTTCCGGGCTTCCAGACGGCAGCCATCAACCTCGGCAATGCGCTGATCGGCATCTCGAAGGAGAACGCCGAAAAGGCGAAGGCTGCCGCTTCGGCCGCCGGCGGCGAAAAGGCGCCAGGTTTTGCCGAGGCAGACGCCAAGATGAAGACTGCCGCCGACGCCGCCACCGCAAAACAGATGCATGCTGCGGTCGATGCCTACGACGCGTCGAAAACGACGTTTGACGATCTCGCCAAGGCGCTCACAGCACTGGCGGCAGCCGAAAAGGACGCGGCGGCAAAACGCGAAACCGTCAATCGCATCGGCGCCAGCGATAGCCCCGACGTCAAAAAGGCGAGCGGGCTGATGACCGAGGCCAAGGCCAAAGCCGAGCAATGGCAGATGCCGGCGGCAACCACAGGCTATGGCGACGCCGCCAAACTATTCGACGCCGTCATCGCCGACGTCATGGCGGCGAAGGATGAGGCGACGGCGCTGAAGCAGAAGGTCGCCGATCTCAGCGCCTCGATCGCGACCCGCGCCGGTGCTGCCGATCCGACGCTTGCCGCACTCGCCCCGAAGATCGACGAAGCCGACGGCCGCTACACCGCGGAAGCCTATAAGCTGGCGATCGTTGCCTACCAGCCGATCCTGGCCGATCTCGAAGCGCTGTCGGCACGCGGCTTCTGCCCGGTGTCGCAGACGCTTGCCTTCGAGACCGTCCCGGCGGGAAGTTATTCGCTGGAGAATGTCCGGCTGATGACCTCGTCGATGAAGGAGCTCGGCGGCATGCTTGGCGTTGCCAACGACGCCGTGAAGATCGACAAGTCCTTCTGCATGCAGACGAAGGCCGTCACCCGTGCGGAGATGGCGGAATATTACACCGCCAATTCCGATCCCGCCGCCGCACAGGCCTATGCCGACAATCCGCAGCAGCCGGCCGATGACGTGCCGCTCGCCGTAGCGCAGAACTATACGGCCTGGCTGTCGAAGCAGTTGAACGCGCCCGTTCACCTGCCGTCGGCGACGGAATGGATGGCGAGCGCGGCGAAGATCACGCCGGAAAAACTGCCCGACAACGGCGATATCATCCTGCAATGGAGCGCCACCCCCTGCGAAGCCGGCGGCAATGTCGCCTTCATGGCGCAGGAGGGTTCGACCTTCGTCGTCTGCTCGGATGCCTCCGCCGGCGGCATCTTCCGGGTTACTGCAGAATTGCGGTAAGCGCGGCGAAAAATAGGACCGAATAGGGAAGTGTGTGCGCCGTTTCTGCTTCATTCGGCAGCTCGCGCTCAAGCCGCATCATTCAACAAATTTCAATTCCAAATTTCAAAATACGCGCGTATATTGAACTGGGGACTGCAGTATCCGTGCCTTGAGGGGTCGAGGACAATGTGCTGGAACACATCATCAGCATTCACGCCGGTTGGGTTTGCTTTGCGAGGCCCGGCATCTCGCAAGATCGTATGGACGCTGGGCGACGCGGCGCGTCTCCTGATCAACGATTGGCCTTGCGATGACGGCGAGGAATATGTGGCTGCCGTGAAAGCCTGCGTCGACGCATTGAGCGGGAAGATCGCCCCGGAACAATTCCGCGAAGCGCTTCTGCGTGCGGCCGATGAAGCGGGTATTGCTGCACTATCGCTCGTCCGGCAGGGAGTGGGAGAGCGACGACCGGACCTTCCGTCAAGCGCGCAAAGATAGTCCGAATTTCGAGGGGCTACTCGGCTTTCGACGTCACGTTTGCTCCAGTTGCACACATCGTGGCGTCTCAAACTTTTTCTATTTCTCCGTCGATTTGACCACGACCGCCAGGGATATCGTCAATACGGGGAGCCGCGTGCCGGCTCCCTGTCCAGTATCATCGCGGCGGCGTCCCGAAGTTCGAGCCTTCGACGCTGCGGGTCGTCTCTCAGGCTTCAGATTTCAGCTTGCCACCGACCGCCCACGAATCCTTGGCGATCTCCGTTATCAGGATTTCCAGCGATTCCGGCGGGCACGCCAGGGTTTCGACGGCCGCCTTGGTCGCTTCGCGCGCGAAGGCGCGTTTCTGATCGTCGGTGCGGCCGGGATGCATCTGCAGGTGAAGAATAGGCATGGTTTCTCCTTGGTCAGGTTGGTGATGTCCGTCGTCTTGGCGCGGGCATGATGACCATGTTGTAAATGCTCCGGTTGATAAATAAGCTGTTGGTATCGTCATTCGAAACCACTTGGTAGGCAATCATGGACAAGCTGGCCGGCATGGCGATGTTCGTCAGGGTTATCGACAATGGCAGTTTCGCCGCCGCCGCCGAGATCGCGCAAGTGTCGCCTGCCATGGTTGCCAAGCACATCAAGACGATCGAGACCCGGCTCGGGGCGAAGCTGATCCATCGCACCACGCGACGCCATCAGCTCACAGAGGTCGGCCAGCTCTATTACGAGCGCTGCAAGCGCGCCCTTTCCGAAGTGGCGCTGGCCGAGGCTTCGGCGAGCGAGCTGCAATCGGCGCCACGCGGCCGGCTTCGGTTGGTGGCACCCGTCAGCTTCGGGACGCAGGTCCTGGTGCCGGCGCTGATCGAGTACCAGAACGCCTATCCCGACGTCAGCATCGAGCTATCGCTCGACAACAATGTCCATGACCTCGTCGGCGAGGGGTTCGAGCTCGGTATCCATATCGGCCCGATCTCGGACAGCAGCCTCGTCGCCCGCCCGCTGACGCCCTACCGGCGGATTCTCGCTGCCTCGCCGGACTATCTTGCCAGCCAGGGCCGGCCGGCCTCGCCGGAGGCCCTGACGAACCATCTCTGCCTCGGCCACGCCTATTGGCGCATGCGGGATCGCTGGCACCTGGTCGGGCCGGAGGGCGAAATACGCGATGTATCGATTTCCGGAAAATTCTCGACCAACCAGGGGGCAGCGCTTCGCATGGCCGCGCTCAGCGGCGCGGGAATCGTGCTGCAGCCGGAACTGCTGCTCGCTGCCGATATCGCCGAAGGACGGCTTGAGCAGGTGCTGCCAGAATGGTCCTACAAGCCTGTACCGATGTCCCTCATCTATGCGCCGAACCGTCGGCCGACAGCGATGTTGCGGACGGTGATAGATTTCCTGGTGGAACGGTTTGGCTGACAACGCTCGACCAAGGCCGATATCGCTATGCGGTTTAGCCTTGGCAGAAACAGCGCATCACGCACACCAGCCGCTAAAATAAATCCGACATCATAAGCCGCCAGATACTCCATTGGGGGCGGCTATTTGCCACGCCCCTTTTTAGCCTATGGACGTCGAAGTTTCCGCATCTAGATGATGATCGGTTGTGGATAGCGTTTGATCAACTGCCTGTCGCCCAGCGGAACAACTCAATGCAAATCACAAGGCTTGCTTTCGGACTTTTGCTCATCGCTATCGTGCAGCCTAACCCTGCGGCTCACGCTGACGAGTTGGTGCGGTTCGATAGCGCAGTCACAAAGCCAAGTCCATTCCTGGAACGCAAGGCGAAGGAACAAGGTGTCAGTCTCCCGCAGGCCCAAGCTACGCACTTGCTGGGATATCTGAGCCGACCAGAGGGAGATGGTCCCTTTCCGGCCGTCGTTGTCATGCACGGTTGCGGAGGTATTCGGCCGAATACCAAGACTTACTGGCCACAGCGGTTGACCTCATGGGGATACGTCGTGCTGGTGGTCGACAGCTTCACTACCCGCAACATTGACAACACTTGTGATCGCTATCTTCCCGACCGGGTGTTCGATGCCTACGGGGCTCTCGATTTCCTATCGACATACACCTTCGTTGACGCCCGACGTGTGGGGCTGATGGGCTTCTCGGCTGGTGGAATCGCAACACTGGAAGCCACGAAAGCCGAAGGCAACGAGCAGTTTATGGATCGAAAGTTCAAGGCTGCCGTCGGGTATTATCCAGTTTGCGCTCCGCATGAGGGCGATGCGACGGTGCCAACTTTGATCCTAAATGGCGAATTGGACGATTGGAGCCCCGCCGAAAGGTGTCGGCAGAGGGTTTCTCACCTTAGTGGCAAAGGTCCGCCAATCGAACTCAACGTCTATCCGGGTGCATATCATGATTTCGATTCCCCTTATGTCGCGGTGGCAAAGACGGCATACGGCCATCGCGAAGAATACAATGCGACGGCGGCCGAGCAGTCCTTTAGCAGCGTTCGAGCATTCCTGGACAAGTACCTCTCCAACTGAAGCCCGCCAGCGTCAGGCTCGTCTGCCCCTTCTGGCAACAGCATTCATTCTGAGCAAAAAAAGGAGGCACCAGTTGCAACTGAGTCTAGAGTTATTTGTCGAAGCGCCTGAGACATCGATTGGTTTCTATCGGAGGGTTCTCGGCTTTGAGAGCCAGGGCTCGTCGAGCACCGAATACACGATGTTGAAAAACGGTGATGCGGTGATCGCGATCAATTCGCGTAGCGTCCTTTCGACCGATCATCCGCTACGGATCAATACCGGCCAGAGAGCTGGCCTCGGCGTCGAAATCGTCTTGAAGGTCGCGGACGTCGAGGGTGCCTATCGCGCGGCAAAAGAGAGTGGCTGGACGGTCTCCGATCTTGCTCTACAGCCTTGGGGGCTGCGTGACTTTCGCCTTATCGATCCCGACGGCTATTATGTCAGAGTGACCAGCCGGCATCCGAGCTGATGTCCAGGCGTTTGAACAGTGGTTCATCCATCGGCGGCTCCAATTTTCTTCGACAGTCTAAACACACGGTCGACTCCGACTTTGAGATAAAGGTCATCGCCAGTATTCCGGCAAGTCCTTGACATCGCTACCCGGCTCGCGCGGCCTCGATGATGAAAAAGGCACATTGTATTCATCGAGCAGCGGTGCAGAACCGGCGATCAGCGCCGCCTCGGCGGCTTCGTGGCGGCGCGGCGCTGCAGCGCGAAACGCGCGGCTGAGCAGTTGACGTCGGGCACGAGATCGTAGGTCTGCTGGTAGAGGGTCTGCGCCAACGTATTGTTGCCGCGGTTTTCCGAGGCGAGGGCTGCGAGCGCCGTGCGCTTGTAGGCCTCGACGATCGGCTCGGCGGCATCTTCCGCGTCACCGCCGGATTGCCCTGACCGATCCGAAGTCTAGAGACCGGAAAGGGGAAGCGGTGTGCCGCTTGTCCGGTTTATTGCCCCAGAGTGGACCAGGGTTCGTACCTTCCACCGTGCGAGAAGGCAGTTTCCCCATAGCTGAGCGCATTTCGGCGCCGCTGGGCCGAGGCTTTCATGCAGGCGAGGCATTTCGATCGCCCCTCAAAGCAGCACGCGAAGCGAGGCGGCCATGCGGGCGAAATCGGCCTGCCGGCGCGTTCCCGTCTTGGCGAAGATATTGCGGACATGCGTCTTGACGGTGTTGGCGGAAAGGCCGAGCTGTTTGGCGATTGCCTTCGGCGTCTCGCCGTTGACGATCAGCTCAAAGATTCGGGTCTCCGCCGGGCTTAGGCCGTAGAGCTGCGTCACGGGTTCGCTCGGCAGCGGGGACTGGCTGCCGGCCGGCACCAGGAAGAGAGCGGCCGACGCCGGCAGGCAGAGCGCGCCGCGGCTCTGGCGCTGGCGCAGCGGCAGGACATGCACGACATAGGCCGCGCCGTCGGCATGGCGCACGGGAATGCCGGCGCCACCGCTTCGGCCTAGGGCTGCCTCGTCGGATGCGGCCTTGGCGATGGCCTGTTCGAGCGCTTCAGCACCCCCGGCCCTCACCGCCAGCCGGTTGCCGGCCGAGCGGAACGGACTGGGCTGGGACAGCAGGCTTTCGGCGGTCGGATTAGCATGGATGATGGTCATCAGTTCGTCCACGAGCAGCACGCCGACCGGCAGGCGCTCGACCACCGAGGCATAGGCGGATGCCGCGATCGACTGCAGCTCCAGCTGCTGGGCAATGGAGATGGCGCGGCGCAGATGCGGCGCGAGCAGACGAAGCAGGCCGAGTTCGCTTTCGCCCACCGGACCGGCCGAAGCGTGACGCCCGAGCGCCAGGCTGGAGACCATATGCGGGTTACGCTCCAGCCCTATCGCCACGGCGTCGATATAGCCCTGCGGCGCGAACCAACCGCTGTAATAGGGATTGGCCTTCAGCCGGCGGCCATCGGCGATCTGCGATTGCAGGATGGGTTCTTCCAGCGGGTATTGCTGGATCCGCGCGTCGCCGCCCCAGATTTCCATGATATCGGCCCAGTAGCCCGGCAGCCTTTCCATCCACGGCCCCTCGATGCCCACGCTGACGCCGAAGATGGCGTTGCCTTCGGGGAAAGCGCTGATGCTGAGCAGGCCATAGGAAAAATCCAGCTCACGCAGCAGCTCGCTGACGAAGGCCTCCCATTTTACCGGTTCGAGAACGCAGTCATAGATCATGCCGACGAGATGCGAGGTCAGTTGAAGCGGCGGATGAACATTCATGGGGAAGAACTACACCGGTGAGGACAGGGAATGGACGAGCCGCACGAGATCGGCTTGCCTGTTCGTGGAGGTTTTGGCGAAAATCCGCAGCAGATGCGTCTTCACCGTCGAGCGCTTCGATTGCAGAGTGCGGGCAATGTCGGCCAGCGTCGATCCCTCCCCCAGAAGCTGGAGGACGCGGGTCTCAGCCGGCGTCAAGCCGTAAAGCGCGCCCAGCGCCTTCTGCGGCGGCGAGCGCGTGGCCATCGGCGAGACCAACACGATGGCGACTGCTGATTGCCGCACGGGAAGCGGCGGCCTCAAATCCTCGCGCACCGCAATCACCTGGATCACAGCCGGAATGCCGGCGCCGTCGACAGCGATGAAATTGATCGGCGCCCCTGATGCGCCGGTTTCGGCGGTCGCCTTTGCCACGGCCTGCTCGAGCGCCTTCTGCGCCGAGGCCGGCCTGAGTTCCAGGCATCCATGCCGCAGACGCACCGGATTACCGCCTTCGATCATGCTCTCGCCGGCCCGGTTGGCGCGAATGAGGTAAAGCGCCTCGTCGACGAGAAGAACCCCGCTTTCCCAGCCATCCACATTGGCCTCATGCAGCTCGGATGCGATCGCCCGGTCGCGGGCGATGCGGCCGATCGCCGCAGCCCGCTCGAGGTGCCCGATCAGGATGGCATCGAGGGCCGGCCGGGTGGCGATCCCGATATCGCGGTCACCCCTGTTGCCCTGACCGGCAGCGTCGGCTGCCAATGCCGGCAGACAGGGCTGTTCGAAGTCTAGGCTTGAAATACCAGGTAAGAGGCGCCGGATAGTCTCGATTGTGGCAGGCCAGCGTTCCGGAAAGAGTACACATTCGTAAATCTGCCCAAGCACGGACGAAAATACATCCGGCGAAATATTTGATGCCATTTGCGATGCTCTTCGGACTTGCTGCAATGCAACAACGATAGTGCAGTCTAAAAATGGGCTCAAGCTGTTTCTCATCCCAATGGTGGACGCCGTTATTTGCAACCATCACTACAGTCGCGCCAGAATTCGCCCCGACGCAACTGGTGAAGGTACGACATGACGACGCCGATCACTCTCTCCTCGAACGCTGACGGCGAAGCCGGAGCAGTCACCCTTCTCCAGGGTGCGGCAGGTGCCGGGAACGCCAGCTTCACGCCGGACGGATCGAAGGCCACCTTCGTCCCGGCGGCAAACAATCTCGCTGTTTTGGCTTAGGCGCTGGAATTCGATGCACCGTTAAATTCTAAGACGTTGATTTGGAAGGATTTGTGATGTCTGACATAATTGAAGCCGCACTTACATCAGTCGAAACAGGTGATAGCGCAGACGTAAGCCCCTCGGGAAATCCAAATATCGACCCGCTTCTTTCGGGTACACGTTGGACGTCTGCGACCCTGACCTACAGCTTCCCTGCTCAAGGTTCTTCCTGTTCCTATTATCCGTCTGGCGGCTTCGAATATCCGGGCGTCGGACTTGGGCCCTGGTGGGCGCAGCATGTCGGCTTCACCGCCGCTCAGCAGGACGCGACCCGCTCCGCCCTTGCCATGGTCTCCTCTTACACCGGCCTCAACTTTACCGAAGTGACCGAAACGGCGACCGACCACGCCATTTTGCGATTCAGCCAGTTGAAGACCGTCTATGACAGCGACGCTCCACCCATCGAGAATTTCGATTCGACGATGTTCAATGCGCCCGGCCACACGCCCGAGGCGGGCGACGCCTGGTTCAGCCAGGATAATTTCTTCTTCGGCCAGCCGGTAAAGGGCAATTTCGGCTTTCTGGACATCATGAGGGGCGTGGCGCAGACCCTCGGCCTGGATCAGGGCGGGCACAGCGCCGACGATTCCATCTTCTTCGGAGCCGACCATTCGTTCGGCTATTACGCGGGAGACCAGTCGCAGCAGAGCTTCATGCCGGCGGATATCGCCGCTCTTCAATATCTCTACGGCCCCAACTTCACCACCAACGGCGGCGACACGACCTATTCATGGGACCCGACCACCGGCGAGCAATTCCACAACGGTGTCGGCCAGGGCGCGCCGGCGACAAACACGATCTACGGCACGGTCTGGGATGGCGGCGGCGTCGATACCTACGATTTGTCGAACTACAGCAGCGACCTCAAGATCGACCTCGCCCCGGGTGCGATGTCGACTTTCTCCGAAAGCCAGCTGGCCGTTCGCAATCTTTCGGCGAGCAACATCATCACCCCGCCCGAGGGTAATATCGCCAACGCGCTGCTCTACAATAACGATCCACGCTCGTTGATCGAGAATGCCAAGGGCGGATCCGGAGCCGATACGATACTGGGCAACATCGCTGCCAACACATTGAACGGCGGCGGCGGCAACGATGCGCTCTCGGGCAAGGAGGGCAACGACACACTGAACGGCGGAGCCGGCAATGACGGACTGCTGGGCGGGGCCGGCAACGACATCCTTCGCGGCGGCGCGGGCGCGGACGTGCTCTACGGCGACGACCAGCCTGCGGGCGTTGGCCTCGGCAGCGGCTCGGTGACGAAGCCTGTCGGCAACGCGATCTCGTCCTTCGCCACGGCGCTCGATATCTCCAACAGCTTCAGCGTCTTTGCCGATGCCAATGTCCAGGATTCGACCACGGTCCCGCATGTCACGATCAACCTGCCCGACGAAGAAGCCTACAGCGAAGGCTATTATCGCGTGCATCTCAACGCCGGGACGACGCTGACGCTCGATGTCGATGGCCTGCCTTACGGGACCTACAGCCAAGTCGGCCTCTACGACTCGGCGCACGCGCTGGTCGCCTTCAACAAGGCGATGGGTGGACAGCTCGATCCCGGCTCGGCCAGCGGGACCGACTCCTTCATCACCTTTACCGTCGCCACGACAGGCGATTATTACATCACGCATTCCGGCAACGGCAAAATGGCGCACCAGCTTCATGTCTCGGCGGATGGCCCGGTTTCGCCGATCGGCATGGGCAGCGGCGAGGTCGTCAAATCAGCCACGCTCGATCTTTCCTCCGCTGACAAGGCGCTCGATCTGACGGATCGCTTCAGCCTGGGCGCCAACGCCAACATCGCCAACGCCACCTCGCTGCCGCATGTGACGGTCGACGCCTCAACCGGTGAGAATGGCTTTGACTACTACCATCTCCGGCTCCTTGCCGGCACCACCGTTACCTTCGACATCGACAGCACGTCGCCGAGCGTGACCACGGACACGAACATCCGCCTCTACGCCTCGCGCGGGCTCGACCTCGCCTACAATGACGATATGACGGGGCCGCTCGATCCGGGATCGACGAATGTAAAAGATTCCCACCTGACGTTTACGGTCCAGAATACCGGCGACTATTACCTGGTGGTCGATAATTACTACAACAGGGCCTATGATTATCAACTGCACGTCTCGGTGGATGTGCCAAGCCATGGTGCCGTCGCTTCCGGCAATGACACCGCCTCCTATTCGGATGCGACGCAGGCCGTGACTGCCAGTCTCGCCGACTCCTCGGTCAACTCGGGAGATGCGGCGGGAGACAAGTATTTCTCGATCGAGAACCTCACCGGCTCCGACTACAACGACACCCTTATCGGCGACAGGCTCGCCAATATCCTGAGCGGAGGCAAAGGCGACGACCGGATGTCGGGCGGCGGCGGCGACGACATTTTTTCCGGTGGCGCTGGCGCCGACACGATCGTCTTCGCCGGCAAATACGCCGATTACCAATGGAATTCGGATCTTCACACCATTACCAGCACTGCGGAAGGCAAGGATACTTACGGCCTCGATGTTGAATTCGCGCAATTCTCAGATCGCACGATTGATCTCGGAACCGGCGAGCCGCCTCCGGTCAACACCGCTCCTACCAACATCCAGCTCTCCAAGATGGTTGTCGCCGAGGACACGCCGCAATGGACGACGCTCGGCCTGCTTTCGGCCTTCGACGGCGACGGCGACACGCTGAAATTCAAGCTCATCGACGACGCCGACGGGCAGTTCTCGCTGAAAGGTGACAGGCTGGTCACCGCCAAGGCCTTCGATTTCGAGGCGAAGAGTTCCTTCGCTATCACCGTCGAGGTCTCGGACGGCACAGTGTCGGTCGACAAGACCTTTGCCATCTCGGTCAAGGATGTCGCCGAGCCCGCAGTCAACACCGCCCCGCACGATCTCAAGCTCTCGCGCACGAGCATCAAGGAAAACATCAAGATCGGCTCGTCGGCCGGCCTGTTTTCAGCCACCGACGCCGAGGGCAATACGATCAAGTGGTCGCTGCTCGACGACGCCGATCATTTCAAGATCGTCGGTAACAAGCTGCAGACAACGGCGGCGATCGACTACGAGACCATTGCCGATCACGCCCTGACAATCACTGCCCAGGCCACCGACAGCCTCGGCGCATCGACCGTCAAGTCCTTCACCATCGACATCCAGAACGTCGCGGAGCCCGTCTTGGCGGTGGCAGCCCATCACGGAATGCTTATGTGAGGCGGCTATGCCGCTTCTCGCCTCGCTTGCTCTATCGTATGCATTGGTTTTGGTCGCGCCAGGGCCAAATCTGCTTATTGTGCTTCGCGTGGCCGTAAGGCCGTCCTGGGGTCGCTTGCTGAGCGTGGCCGCCGGGATTGCCTCCGGCGCCGCCATTGCCTCTTATCTCGCTGCGATCGGAGCAACGTCCCTTTACATGCTGGGTGACCTGGATATGTGGGCTTCAGTTGTTCTGTCCTCAATCCTGCTTTATTCGGCCGTGCGGCTTGCGCGCCGCCCTCTCGCGGGAGCGCCTCCTCAACAGCTTGGATCGGATAGCCTGAGCCTCAGGCTCTACAGCTTGGGTCTGGCAACAGCGCTCAGTAATCCCCTGTCCGTTCCCTTCTTCGTGGGCCTCTATCTCGCCCAGCCGGACTTCAGGACCGGTATGGGTGAAGCAGCTACCTGCATCATTTTCGTCATGGCCTTCTCCTGGTTTACCTTGGTTGGACTTGTTTTCTCCGTCCCCGCCATTCAACGGCTCGACACGATCTGGGCGAGGGCTGCCCGAACCGTCCTGGCAGCCGCCATGGGGCTGTATGGCTTAGCACTACTCTATGAGCATGTGCTTTGATCCAGTGGCCATATCGAATAGCTGTGCGAGAGGTGGCCAGAGGGCAAGGCAAGGCGAACTGCCTAGCCGGTCGATTTCAATAAAACGCTTGTCGAAGCGCGGCGGGCAGGTAGCAGGTCCGGCGATCAGCGGCGCGCCGGCGGCTTCACCACAGCCCGCCGCTGCAGCGCGAAACGCGCAGCCGAGCAGTTGACGTCGGGAACGAGATCGTAGGTCTGTTGGTAGAGGGTCTGCGCCAGCGTTTTGTTGCCGCGGTTTTCCGAGGCAAGGGCTGCAAGTGCCGTGCGCTTGTAGGCCTCGACGATCGGCTCGGCGGCCTTTGCCAGCGCGGCGTCGTCTGATGGCTCGGCTGCCAGCGAAAGGGCGGCATAGGTTGCGTCGCCATCCCTGCCGACACGTCCGCCGACTGCCCCGTTGAAGCTGGCCTCCGAAACCTGGCGCATGCGCCGGGCATTCTTGATGCATGTCGGAATGCGGGCGGCTTCCGCATTGATGCGTTCTGCCGTCGGGCCACCCTCCGCGGTGCCGCTGTCGGAGAGGATCACGTAGCCGATGATGCCGACGATGGCGAGATAGGCGACACCCATGCCGGCCAGAAAGGCCGGCTGCTTGAGCAGCGACTTCTTCGGCTTGTCGTCGCCGGCCTTGGAAGCCTCCTTCTTCGGCGCTTCCTTGGCAGCGGCCTTGACGACGAATTGGAATTCGACGTCCTTGCCGAGACGGAAGCTGTCGCCGGCTTTCAGCGACGCCGTCTGCAACAGCGCTTCGCCGCGCAGCATGATCGGGTTCAGCCCCATGCGGCGAATGATGAAGCCGCCGTCGCTCTGCCGCTCGATGCGCGCATGGATCGGCGCCAGGAATGGATCGTCGACGACGATATCGGCATTAGCGGCCCTGCCGATCGACATCTCCGGCCGGTCGAGCACATGGCTGCGGCTCTGGCCGCCGGGACCGGTCTGCAGAAGGCTTGGTTTGTTTCCGCGAAAGAAGGAAAAAAAGGCCATGATCAGAACATCCCACTCGACATCATCTCGACAATTGCAGGCGCCAGCACCAGAAGAAGGATCGATACGACGATCATCATCGCCGGCATGACGATCTTGGCTTTCAGCTTTTCACTGGCCCTGTCGGCCTTTTCCCAGCGGCGGAAGCGCAGGTCGCGCGCATGTTCGCGCAGCAACTCGACGCGGTTGCTGCCCTCGACTTCGCCCTGGATCACGGCGCGGATGACGCGGATGACCTCCTCGGCGGTCATGCGGCGCTCCAGGCGCTGCAGCGCCTCGATCATGCCGGTGCCGAGCGCCACGTCCTTCAGCGTCTGTTCGATCTCCTCGCTCATGACAGTGCCGGGTGCGGCTTCGGCATAAAGCCTCAGGCTTTCCGGCAGCGTCGCCTGCGCCTGCTGCGTCATGACGACCAGATCGAGGAAATAGGGAAATTCGCGCGAAATGCGTTCCTTGCGGTCCTGCGCCTTGTCGTCGGCGACGACCCAGAAATAGATCGCGGGGATCAGGCCGAGGATCAGCCCGGCCACAAGCCCGCCGATCACGCTGCCGCTGGCGATACCGAACAGCAGGCCGAGCACGATGAAACCGAACAGGCTTAAGACCACGAGAAGCGCGATATACTCCCGCCCCGTAACGCCGCCGAAGGGCCGGCCGCCATAGATCAGCTTCTGCTCCAGTTGCGCGCCGTAATCGGCCAGCAGCGGCTCGAAATGCGTCAGCACGAATTCGACCGGCGTGCGCATGCCGATGCTGTCGACGATATTCGGCGGCGGACCATCGCCGCCTGCGGACCGGCGCACCACCTGAATGCTGCCGAGCATATCGCCGATCCACCAGACGAACAGCGCAGCGGTGATACCGGCAAAGGTGATGGCGATCGGGGCGAGGGGTATCTGAGACATCAGACCGACACCTTCATCATCGAGCGCATCCAGAAGAAACCGGTCGCATAGAGGATGGCGCCGACGATCGCGATGACGATGCCGATGGCGTTGCCGAACACTTTGTCGATCAGTTCCGGCTGGCCGAAGAAGATCAGCAGCATCATGAACAGCGCGCCGCCGTTGACGACGCGAAAGTTCATGCGCGCCTGCGACGACGAGGTGGTGATCTTCTGATCGAGCTTCCAGATTTCCTTGAAGGATTTCGACATTTCCGTCAGCGGCTCGGAGATGTCGCCGCCCTGGCGGGCAAAGAGACCGAGTGCCGCATCGACCATCTTGAAGTGCAGGCTCGGCACATTGCGGCCATGGCGGTCGAGCGCCTCGACCAGGCCGATGCCGAGCTTCTGCTCGCGGGCGATACGCTCGAACTCGCGTGAGGCCGGCATCTGGCCGGTATCGGCCACCGCATTGACGGCGATGGCGAGCGGCTTGCCGGTGCGCACCGCCGAGACGATCTGGTCGACGGCATAGGGAAGCTGCGATTCGATCTGCAGCCAGCGGCGCTGGAGAAAGTAACGGATCATGCCCTTGGGGAGGAAGATGGCGACCGGGATGGCGATGACGAAGCCGAAGATCGGCCCGAAGATCAGCGAGATCACGATGAAGACGACGATCGCCGTGATGCCGTAGGCGAGGATCATCGTATAGGGCGGAACGGCATCGCGCCCGAAGACCTGCGCCGCCTCGCTGGCCAGCGCAATGTCACGTTCGGTGGCGCGCAGCAGCGGCGCCGGCCAGCGCACCGGCGCGCCCCATACGAGCAGTCCCGCCGTCACAGCGCCGAGGGCGACCGTAAAAATCTGCAGAATGCTGATATTCATCGTTTCCCCCTCAGAGCAATTCCAGGAAAAGTGCGAAGCGGTTTTCCGTCCGGAATTGCGTAAAAACAAAAGCTTAGAGCGGTTCTGCGCTTCCGCGAAAACCTGAACCGCTCTAGACGAACATGTCCAGTTTTTCGATCTCGCCGTCGTCGTTGAACTCGACGAGCTCGGCGACGAAGCTCGGCAGGTAGCCGGTGAAGGCATGCACGGCCTGGCCGCCGGCGCGGCCGACGAGATTGAAGATCGGCTCGACGATGATGAGGCCGGTATCCGGATCGATGCCGATTACCTCCGATATCTCGGTGACGGCGCGCCGCCCGTTCGCCAGGCGGTTCAGTTGCACGACGAGCTCGACGGCGGCAACGATCTGCTGGCGGATCGCCATGACGGGCAGCGAGCTCTGGCCCTGCAGCACCATCACCTCCAGGCGGGTCATCATGTCCTGCGGCGTGTTGGCGTGCGCCGTCGTCATCGAGCCGGCATGGCCGGTATTCATCGCCTGCAGCATGTCGATCGCCTCCGCGCCACGGCACTCGCCGACGATGATGCGGTCGGGCCGCATGCGCAGCGCGTTGCGCACGAGGTCGCGGATGGTGACGCTGGTCTCGGACTCCGCCGTCTTCGGCCGCGATTGCAGATAGACGACATGGATGCCGTCGAGCTGCAGTTCCGATGTGTCCTCAACGGCAACGACCCGCTCCCCGACGGGGATGAACTGCGACAGGCTGTTCAAGAGCGTCGTCTTGCCGGAGCCGGTGCCGCCTGAGACGACGATGTTCTTTCGTGAACGGACGGCCGCCTCGAGGAAGGCGCGCATCGGCTCGCTCAGCGCACCGGCGGTCACCAGCTTGCTGATGTCGAGCCGCGACTTGCCGCCGAACTTGCGAATGGTCAGGCAGGCGCCCTTGACTGCCAGCGGCGGAATGACGGCGTTGACGCGCGAGCCATCCGGCATGCGGAAGTCGGCCATCGCCTCGCTCTCGTTGATCGAGCGGTTGGAATCGACGGCGATGCGCTCGATCACCTTCATAAGCTGCCGCTCGTTGGCGAAGGCGAAGGGGTAACGCTCCAGCAGGCCGAATTTTTCGACGTAGATCTCGTCGTAGCGCGTCACCATGATTTCCGAGATAACGTCGAGATCCATCAGCTCGGAGATCGTCCCCCAGCGATACATCAGCTCCTCGATGCTGGAGCGCAGGTGCATATGGGCGATCTCGTAACGGTCGCCGGCGTTGAAAAGCGCCTGCCGGGACTGGAAGGCGGCGCTGAAACGGGTATCGAGCTGGGCAAAGTCCGAGCGGGTGGATTCAAAGTTCAGCTTGAGCTGAAGGGCCGAAATCAGTGCCTTGCCGACGTCGAAGAGGCGGCGGTTGTCCTGCTCTTCGCGCGACAGGCTTGCGGCATTCGACGAGCCGTCACGACGCCCAGTGCGGGCAATGCGTTTGGCCAGCCAGCGATAGACGGCGTTCTTGATGACAAGAATGACGAGATCCTGCGGTGCGGCGTCGAGCGCCTCCTTGATGAACATGTCGAGGCGTTCGCGGATGCGGCCGCGCGTCTCCTCGCGGCCGAAATCGGCGGATTTCACCAGCCGGTCATATTGTGTGTCTTTTAGCAATCTCTCATGTATTTCCATCTGCAGCGCCAGCACACGCTCCTGGTCCGGAAATTGCGTGACCACTTCGGCGGCCGCAGCCGGCTCGACGAGCTCGATCGTGACATTAGGCACCCAGATCGACATGCCGGCCGAGACCGCAACCGGCGTGCCGGCTCGAAGCGGCTGATCGTCGACGCGCGTCGGGTTCCGTCCGTGATGCTGCACCGACCAGCCCTGGCCCGACTTCCGCAGCACGAATTGCGGCGAGGAGACGTGGCTGCCGCGCAGCCGCACGACGCCCGCGCCGGCGGGCAGCGTCAGCGTGCTGCTTTCGCCGACGAAATAGGTCTCGTTCGCCGAGAGCGGGATGACCTCCCGACCGCTGCCGTCCTCATAGGAAATCTTCAACAGCATGGCTTATTCCCCCGCGCCGGTCACATGCGCGTCCAGTTGATGCTCGGCAGATCCTCGACGGTATTGTCGGCCGGATTGCGCAGCACGAGGTTCAGGCTGCCGTTCGACTGGCCCATGGCAAAAATCAGCATTTCGGCTTCCGACGGAGTCACTTCGACGGTCACATTGTTGTAGGTGCTGTTGGCCTTGGTGACCGCGCCCTCCGCCGTCGTCGCCGCGCCGACGGCCAGCACTTTGACATTCTGCAGGAAGGTGCGGGTGACGACGCGGGTGCGCGAGCTGATGCCGAGTTTATAATCCTGCGCCTGTTTGCGGTAGGCGTTGACATCGTTCTCGTCGGCTCCGGGGTACTGGGTGAGATAATTCTTCAGCATCTGCTCGACCGGCGACTGCGGCTGGGCTGGAGCCTGCGGCTGTCCGGCTGCGGCCGGTGCCTGGCCCGGGACCGCAGCGGGCTGGCCAGGGGCGCCCGGCTGGGCCGCGGCGGCCGGCGCCACGGGTTCGACCGGTTCGTCGACGGTGCCGAGGATATCGACATAGCTGCCCGGCTCGACGAAATGGCCGACGGCCGCGGCCGCGTTGACGGGCAGGGTCAGCGCCCGCTTGCCGGGCGCGATCATCGTCGTCAGGCGTCCGCCGTCGGTATCGTCGAAATACTGGAAGAGCAGCACTGAGCCGGCCGGAATGTCGCTCGCAGCCGTCCTGTCCTTCAGCCATTCCTGATAGGCGCTGGCGGCGGGAACCGCGAGCTTGGCCAGCGCCCCGAAGCTTTCCGGCAGCATCACCGGTTCGGCGAGCATGTCGGGCGTGATCGCCTGTCCTCGCGTGACCTTCCTGTCAGGCTGGAGCCGCATGAAGGCATAGGCCACCTGCTCGTTCTTGACGCTCTCGGTCCAGAAATAGAGGAGAACGCCGGTGATAAGCCCGACGATGACGGCCGCGATGAGCTTCCAGTTCATGGTGTTATTCCTTCGACGAAGGGTTGCCTGATTTGAATGACTTCGACGGTCCGGCCGTCGGTCTTGCTGCGGGTGTACAAAACATTGGCCTCAACGCTGCCGCGTCGGCCATAAAGCGCGGTGACTCCGCCGCGCTGCGCCGGCGGCGTCTCGATGGTAAAGCCGTCGCGGGCAAGCAGATCGGCACGCTGATCGGACCAGCGCACGGCCGACAGCGTGCCTTTCGACACGACCGTGCGCGACGTGTGGCCCTCGTCGCGATCGCCGATATCGCTCAGCACCTCGACACCGGCCGGCGGACGCAGCGACATCGGCAGCTTGCTGACATCGGCCGGAGCCGCGAAGGCCGGCAGCGTCGAGGCAACATCCTCGAAGCGGCTCATCAGCACCTCGGTCCTCGGCGCATCGGCGGGACGGCGGATCATGATCGAGACGCCCGGGATCGGTGCTCTTGCCGAAGGATTTTTAGGATCCTGCCGGCGGAGATAGTCGAGGGCCGCCTCACCGTCGCCGTCGAAGAAGCGCACCACCACGGCGAGATCGTCGCGGATGCGGCTCGTCTTCGGGACGATCAGCATGTTGGCGGCAATGACGGCGGTCAGTTCTTCCTTATTGTCGCTCCTGGGCAAGGCCGGCCTTGTATTGGCGGCCAGCACCCGCAGCCATTCGTCGGTGATATCGGAAATGCTGCGATCGCTCTGGTAGGGCGTGAATTCAAGCGGTTGGCCGTTGATGACGAGATCGCGCGGCGCCCGCTCTGGCGCGCCGAGAATGCCGGCCATCATCGAATTCAGCGTCACTCTGAAATCCTTGTAGATTTCGGCGCGAACAGGTGTGGCCATGGCGGCGGCAAGCCCGATCACAAGAGCCAAACCAGTGAGATGGCCGGCGAGGTGGCCGACGAGACGAAAGGAGATGCGCGCGCCCTGTCTCATCTTATTTCGCTCCCGGAAAGACGCCGTCGAACAGATCGCCGGAATCGCTGGCCACATCGCGGATTTCCCGGCGCAGCGTCGGATCGTAGCCTCGGCGCGTGGTATCGTTATTGTGCGAGGCAAACAGCGTTGAATCGTCGACCGTGAACGCGTCCTTCCAGCGGAGGCTCTTGATCGTATCGAGATCGTCGGAATCCCTGAACTTGTAGACCCGGTCGGCGGTCGCGGTGACTAGCTGCGGCTTCTCATTGGCGAGATCGCCGACCATGTCGCCGAAATCGCGGCCGTCGCTCTTCAAGGTATTTTGTACGTCGTCCCAGACAAAGGTGCGCTGAGGGTCGCCGTCGCCTTCATGCGATGGCGTGCGCGAGCAGCTCATGGCGTCGCCCCCGGGCAGTGCCGGCAAGGCCGGGATGGGGAAGACGTTCGAGAAATCCGACGTGCAGTCCAGCCCATTCGCCTCGGCGAAGGCGGCGTTGCGCATGGCAAGCATGGTTCCTACCTTTTTGGTGGAAATCTTGTTGGCGTGGATGACGAAAATCACGATCAGCAGGATAACCGGCGCGGCGAGCACGAATTCGATAGAGGCAAGGCCGCGCCTGTCGCGGTGCAGCCGCATCAGCAGCCCGCGGCCCGGAGGCCCGCCCATAGGCTCAGTGTGTGTTGACGGCAGCCCAGGCATTGGCTCCTCCTCGGTCGAAGACGCGGGTCAGGCCGGTAAAACTGTCGGCCGCCGGGCTCTGCTTGATGGTGTTCGAAACCTCGCCGATATCGTCGGCAAGCGTGGCGGGCGCAAGCGATGCCAGCCAGTCCTGCGTGTAGAGGTCGAAGGCCGTGTAATTGTGAACCCAGCTCTGCGCGAGCGCATAGGCGGACGGTGTCTTGTCCTTGAAGATGCGGATCTGCAGCCTGGCGCGCGGGGCGCGCGAAACGATCGCCAGCGTCTGGTAGTCGTCGAGTTGCTCGCCGCCGAAGGGCGTGAAGTTGAAAGGTGTGCGTCCCTTCAGCCAGTAGGGCTTCGGGAAGGAGACGACAGGCAGCGCGCCTGCCATCGAAATCGCAGCGCCCGCCGGGCTGCAGACCCCATCCCAGATCGTGTCGAACTTGCGGGTGAAATCATTCTCGTCCTTTGTCTGAGAATCAGAATAACGCGGCGGTACGTCGATCGGCAGCTGGAAGGGATTGGTGACGCCGAAGCCGACGCCGAAGACCTTGTCCGCGAGCCAGAAGCTGACGTCGAGCGCTGCTTCTTCCAGCCAGCTCAGATCGCCGGCATATTGCTCGACGATCGCCTTGAACGGCACCTTGCTCAGGTAAGCCGGGCCGAAGGCTTCATAAAAGATGTAAAAATTCACCAGCGCATCGTCGATGCCGCTTTCGTGGTTCACCCAGTCGCGAATATGGCTGCCGTCGACTCCGCCCGCGGTCAACGGACCCTTGCCGTTGGGGAAGCCGCGGTTGGCAAATTCACCGCGCATGAGAAACGGGTCCTGCCCCTGCGTACCGTAGGTCATCGCAATGCACATTTCAGCATAGGCCGAGGCGGGATTGATGCCGTCGCGATCGACCGGCAGGTTACCGCCAGCGCCTTCTCCAGCCTGGCCGCAGGATTCGCACGGCGGATGGAAGACGACGTGGTCCGACTTGTTCAGGCGCACCAGATGCAGGGCTTCGTTGCCGACGCGCTGGGGAAAGCTCTCGACGAGATAGTCGTTGAGGTCGTTCATGGCGTCGATGATGTCGCTGGACTTCACGATGAGGCCCCAGGGATCATAATCGAGTTGTGCTTTCACCGTATATCCAATCGCCAGGCCGGCTTCCGTCGCCCGGAATCCTTGGAAAGCCAGGCAAGCGCCGTAGATGATGCCACCGACGATCGGGACCTTCTGCCAGCCGGGGCAATAGGGCATCGGGGGAAGCGGCGGCAGCAGCGAGGCCGGCCCGAAGCCTTCGGTGAAGGAATATTCGGCAAGTTTCGCCAGAATGGCGGTCGAGCGCAGGGCCAGTTCCGCCGTGGTCAGCTGGAAGGCGACCGATGTTGCCATGACGACGGTTGCCTGTGAGGAGGCGACGTTGTTCATCGCCATGATGTTGAGATAGCGGGCTTCCCAGTCGGCATGGACGAGTGCTGCGGCATCGGCCGTGTCCTGCGTGCGCTGCTTGTCGTAGATCATCTGTCCCGTATTCAGGATCCAGACGATCATCAGGGCGAGCGCGATCGTCATGTAGAGAATGATCGGTGACAGGAAACCGCGTTCGTCGCGGTGCAGGCGCTTGATGAGGGTCGGTGTCATAGCAGGTTCACCTCCGCCGTCGAGATCGTGTAGTAGCGGCCGTCTTTCCTCTGGCCGCGGGCAAAGACCCAGCCGGCATATTCGAGCAGCAGGAAGCGCGCTTCCACCTTGGCGGTGACCGGCACATGCGGCGAGCGGTTGATGGCGGCATAGAGCGCCATCGGGGCGCGGTCGACGGTCACCGTGACGTTCTGCGGGTCGAACATGTAGCGAGCCTGGTTGCGCATCGCGCGCCAGTTCTTCGAAAGCCCGGAGGCATCGGCAAGGCTTTTCAGCGCATCTTCCGGCGGCTGGCAGGCACCGACGCATTTCAACTGGTCGTAGGGTGCGGCCGGGATCAGCGCCAGGCGGGCGGCAAGATCGGCCTTGCCGGCTGCAGCGTCGTCATCGCAGGTCTTGACGTCGATTAGGCTTCTAAGGGTGATCGGCAGGGCTGGGCAGAAATAGACGCGGGCGCTGCGGGCCGCCGTATAGGCGGCATAGTGGGTGAAGAGGTGGTTTTTTGCCAGGATGGTGAACTGGAAGACCACGAACATGAAGAAGACGAAGACCGGTGTCACGAGCACGAAATCCATCATCGTCGTGCTGCCGGAGATATCGTCGTGAAGCTCCGATATTCGGCGCCGGCGGGCGGAAAGCCGCGGCAGCAGCAGCATCGAGGCAAGCAGCATCATGGCGATCGCAAAGGTACCGAGGAGCGCGCCGTGATCCTCAGGGATCCAGAAGGTCCGTGAGTGCAGGATCGAACTCCAGAAGGCACCGTCGAAGATGGGGCGTTCGAGTTCCGCGCGCATTGCCGTTACCTCACGAATGAAAGAGGGGTGAAATCGGGCATGAAAAGGCACCAGAGAAGTCCGAGAGCGGCGGCAACGCCGAAGCGGACGGTATGATGGGTTTCGCGCGGCCTCAGCACGGAAGCGGCATCGCGGAAACCGGCAGGCAGGAGAAGCGCGAACAATCCGACCGTTCGGGCCAGCACGTTCCACTGAACACGCCGCGCCATGGAGAAAACGGCGATCACGCCGCCGACCATCAGCGATGCAAGGGTGACGTCGATGGCGGGCCAGAGACCAAGAATGGCGCCGAGCGCCGCCATCAGCTTGACGTCGCCGCCGCCGCAGCTTCCGGCTGCGAAGGCGATGAAAAAGATCAGGCCGGCTGCAAGGAGGCCTGCGAAGGCAAGCCCTATCCCTGCGAGACCGCCGCTGACTGCCGCCAACATGAACCCGCCAAGCAGGCAAGGATAGGTGACGGCGTTCGGGATATGACCGTGGCGATGGTCGAGCACCGCCGCGGTCATGGTGCAGGCGACGGCAAGAGCCGCCGCCGCAGGCATCAGGGTCAGATCATAGGTCGTATCCATGATCCCGACCCGCTTATTGACCCGGCTCAGGAATTCTCTCGGCATCCGAGAGCGCCGTGTTCTTTTCGTTGAACCATTCGCCGATCTGTTTGCCGAATGCGAGCAGGATCAGCATCAGCGGAATGACGATCAGGGCGACGGCCAGGACGATCTGGGCCATGTCGCCGCGCTCGTCCTTGTGAAGTGCAATTGCGAGAGTCTTGAGTTTACCAAACATGTGAGTACTCCTCATTCCCAGGTTTGTTTCGGATCTAAGCCGTGGTGAAGATGAACCAAGCATGCGCTATCGATCCGAACGAGTATGTTGCTCGTTCCAATGATATTTTCTGCTTCAGCTTTTCTTCCCCGGCGGCCAACGTTTGTTGAGCAACACCATTAAGACCCAAGAGTGCGCCCAAGGCCAGCCCTCCGTCAAGCAAACGAAACGAAGGGTTCCAATTGTCTTGGAGGCATCGGCTGCAAAATCGCAGTTGACGCCGGATCTTTTCAACTAAGCTTTTGAACAGGCTACAGTTTTACCGGCGTAGATGAAGTTTTTGACGGCCGCACGAGGCTTCGTCTACTGCTCCATAATTGGCCAATTCTTTCAAAGCGATAGAAGAAACGGCGTACCGCGGTCGGAATCGCTGCCTGCGCGGCGCCCGACCATGGCGTTGTTTGATGATCTGGATTAAGCTTTCGTCAAATGGTGGGTATCGCCCGCCAGTCGATCCGGAGAGAGAACGATGGAAACGATGAGCAGCATCTTAATACTTGGATTGGTCCTCATTCCATTGATGATGTTCTTTCCGACCGCGGTTCAGATGATGGCGACGCTGTTCGGCATGAGCACGGTCCTGGTCGGGATGCCGCTCTGATGAAGGCCGTTTCCGACGACGCCGCCGAACAGGCGACCTTCCAGGTCCTGACCCGGGCGCTGGACAAGCTGCTCGGGCCGATCCGTTTTCTCCTCGACGATCCGAGCGTGTCCGAAATCCTGATCAACGGCACATCCGACATCTTCGTCGAAAGGCGAGGCAAGCTCGAACGCGCCGATACGCGGTTCGCCAGCCGTGAAGACCTGGAATCGGCCGCGCGCAGCATCGCGCAGTTCTCAGGCAAGCGGTTGACGCCGGAGGAACCGAGCGTCGAGGCCCGTCTGCCGGATGGTTCGCGCGTGCAGATGATCCAGCCGCCCGCCTCCCGCACCGGGCTTTGCATCTCCATCCGCCGCTTTCTGAAAGAACATCGCAGCATCCACGATCTCGTCACCCAGGGCAGCCTGACCGAGCAATCGCTGTCACTGCTGCAGGCGGCCGTCGGGCTGCAGAAGAACGTCATCATCTCCGGCGGCACCGGCACCGGCAAGACGACGATGCTGAACGCGCTGTCGGAAGCCTTTGCCGACCACGAGCGCATCATCGTCATCGAGGACACGTCCGAACTGCAGATCCGCAAGGAACATGTGGTGTATCTCGAAGTGACCAAGCCCGACCGCTTCGGCCGCGGCGGCGCCAGCATCCGCGACCTGTTCCGCTCGTCGCTGCGCATGCGGCCCGACCGGATCATCGTCGGTGAGTGCCGCGGCGGCGAGGCGCTCGATATGATCCAGGCGATGACGTCAGGTCACAGCGGCAGCCTTTCGACGGTGCACGCGAACACGCCCTATGACTCCCTGCACCGGCTGGAAACGCTGGCGCTGATGTCTGATATCGACATGCCGCTTCGGCCGCTGCGCGCCCAGATCGCCTCGGCGGTCGACGTCGTCGTGCAGATCGCCCGCTTCAAGCGCACCGGAAGGCGCCGGGTGATCGAGATTTCCGAGATCAAGGGTCTGAACAATGACGGCCAGTATATCGTCGAAAGCATCTACAAGCTTGAAGGCGATGGTCATTCCAATCCGGATGGCGCACTGCTGTGGACCGGTGTCGTGCCGAGCTTTGCCGCCGATGCGGTCGAAGAATTGCAAGGCGCGGAGCGCCCCGAATGGGTCGGTGCCGCCGCGCTGCATACAGCTTAAAAACGATCGAAACCCGGCTCTATCAGACGCTATCCTTTTCAGCGCTCGCCGCCATATGCACGAGATCGTCCCAGAGGCTTTCGGCAAAACTGCGCAGAACCGTAAGCTCGAAGCTGTCATTGCCGGTGCGGGCGATCTGCACCGAGAGATGACCGACCATCGTCATGGCCGAATGGCCGTCCGGGAAGACGGAAGGATCGAGATCGACGGCGGTCCCCCTTGAGAGCAGCGCCCGCGAAGAACGGCCGGAAACGCCGATGCGCACGCGCCCGTGGCTCTGGTCCATGACGAAGGCCTTGCCCGCAAGCGCTGCCACAAGAGCATCGAGGCTGGCGGGAACTAGCGGCTCGTCGCCGGCGACGAACCATTGTCGGAAGCCCGCCTTACGGATCGAACTTTTCGCAAAGCCTGCTTTCACCAATTCCGCGGCGAGCGCGGTTGGCTCGATTGCGCCGAGCACATGCAGGAGATGGCCCTCCGGCAAAGCTTCCAGCCGGATGTCCGCCCCTGGGATGCCGTTATATGCAGCCCCGGCAAGAACCGGTTTGTGTTGCGGAAGATCACGCATGGAGCTTCTCGTTTTCGGGGTCGATGAAGACGGGATGGCAGAGCACCGCATCGGTGAATTCGTTGCGCAGGCCGTTCCAGACCGTCACCTTTTCACCGATGCGCTCCGGACCACGCCTGACGAGCGCCAGGCCGATCGTATGGCCGAGCCCCGGCGAAAAGGCGCTTGATGTGACATAGCCCTGGTCGTTTTCGAGCGTCGCGGCAACGCCGTCGGCAAGAATATGCGAGCCGGTGCGGAAGCCGCTTGCCGGATTGAGCGGCTTGACGCCGACAAGGCGCGGCCGCTCAGGATCCTGCAGTCCTTCGCGGGCAAGCATTGCCTTGCCGATGAAATCCGGCTTGGTTGATGAAACCATGCGGCCGAAACCGAGATCACCAGGCGTCACCGTGCCGTTGATCTCGGCATGGGTGACATGGCCCTTTTCGATGCGCATGACGCCGAGCGCTTCGGCGCCATAGGCGCAGATGCCATGTTTCTCGCCCGCCGACATGATCGCATCGGCAACACCTTCGCCGTAGCCGGCCGGTACTGCCAGTTCGTAGGCGAGTTCACCGGAGAAGGAGATCCGGAAGAGCCGGCCTTCGAGGCGGCCACCGAAGAGGGAGACCTTGCGGGCGCTCATGAAGGGGAAGGCCGCATCCGACAAGTCCTCGTCGACGATCTCCTGGAGAATGGTACGCGACTTCGGCCCGGCGACGGCCATCTGCGCCCATTGATCGGTCGAGGAGGCGAAGCAGACGTCGAGTTCCGGCCAGAGCGTCTGGGCGCAAAATTCGAGATGGGTCAGCACACCGGCGGCAAGTGCGGTCGTCGTCGTCATGAAGAAATGGTCGTCACTGAACCGGCTGGTGGTGCCGTCATCATAAATGAAGCCATCCTCACGCAGCATGATGCCGTAACGCGCCTTGCCGACGGCGAGCTTGGCGAAGCCGTTGCAATAGATGCGATCGAGGAAGGTCGCGGCATCCTTGCCTGATATTTCGATCTTGCCGAAGGTCGAGACGTCGCAGAGGCCGGCATTCTTCCGGATGTTCAGCACCTCGCGGTCGACGCTTTCGCGCCAGGTCGTCTCGCCGGGGCGCGGGAACCAGGCGGACCGGTACCAGAGGCCGGTTTCGACGAAGACCGCGCCGTTCTTCTCAGCCCAGCCATGCAGCGGCGATTTGCGGGCCGGCTGGAAATGTTTGCCGCGCGATGTCCCGGTCAAGGCGCCGAAGGAAACCGGCGTATAGAAGGGCCGGAAGGTCGTCGTTCCCACCTCGGCGGGCGACACGCCGCGCGCCTCGGCGAGAATGCCGATGGCGTTGATGTTGGAAAGCTTGCCCTGGTCGGTCGCCATGCCTGATGTCGTGTAACGCTTGGCGAGTTCGACATGGCCGTAGCCTTCGCGGACGGCGAGGCCCAAATCCTTGAGATGCACGTCGTTCTGATAATCGACGAAAGCCTTGCCCTTCGAACCCTTGATCGACCAAAGCGGCTTTGCCTGTGCAGCCGTCTCGGACGCCGCGGCAAAGGCCGGCTCCGCCGCTGCGAAACCGATCGCCTTCAGCGCCGCCGCTGCCTTTGCGGCGCCATCCCCGAGGCAGGTCGCCGTTTGCGCAAGGCCGGCGGCCGAGCCGGCAACGGCCAGACCTTCCTGCTGGACGGGCGCCAGAAACGCCGAGGCCTCGTCCGACCATTGCGGTTTTGCACCGCGATGGCAGGCAAGATGAATGATCGGGCTCCAGCCGCCCGACATGGCAAGCGCATCCGCTTCAATCCGACGGGTGCCGGTTGCGGTTTCGACGCTGACGCCGCGCAGGCGCTTGCCGCCAAACGCATCGATGAGCCTGGCGCCCTTCAGCACTTCGGCGCGGCCCTGCCAGCTTTCGCCTGCATCCACGCGGCTGTCGACGATCGCCGCAACTGCGAGGCCGGCGGCCTCGAGATCGGCGGCGGTGCGATATCCGGCATCGTTGGTGGTGAAGATGACCGTGCTTCTGCCGGGCGCGACCGCTTGTCGATTGAGATAGCTGCGCATGGCGCCTGCCATCATCACACCGGGAATATCGTTGCCGCCGAAGACGAGCGGCCGCTCTTCGGCGCCGGTCGCAAGGATCGCCTGGCGGGCGACGATGCGCCACAACCGTTCGACGGGGCGTTCCGGGTCGGGCATCGCCACATGCTTCTGCACCCGTTCGACCGCACCGAAGACATTGTCGTCGTACCAGCCGAACACCGTCATGCGCGGCAGACGGCGCACGTTCTCCAGGCTCGCCAGTTCGGCAAGCAGCTCGCCGAGAAGCGCGCCCGCCGGCTTGCCGTCGACGGTGCCGCTGTCGGAAAGCAGGCTGCCGCCGAGTTCGGATCCCTCGTCGGCGAGGATGACGCGCGCACCGGCGCGGCCGGCGGTGAGTGCTGCGGCAAGACCGGCGGGGCCGGCGCCGATCACCAACAGATCGCAATGCGCCCAGCATTTCTCGTAAGTGTCGGGATCGGCCTCGTAGGAGGCCCTGCCGAGGCCCGCCGCCTTGCGGATCACCGGCTCGTAGAGCTTTTCCCAGAGGGCTGCCGGCCACATGAAGGTCTTGTAGTAGAAACCGGCGCTGAGGAAAGGCGACAGCAGCCCGTTGACCGCTCCGACATCGAAGCTGAGCGAAGGCCAGCGGTTCTGGCTCTTTGCCGTCAGCCCCTGGTAAAGCTCGATCATCGTGGCGCGCGTATTTGGTTCTGTGCGCCCGCCGCTGCCTGTCGTCACCAGCGCATTCGGTTCGGCAGCCCCCGCCGTCAGGATGCCGCGCGGGCGGTGATATTTGAAGCTGCGGCCGACGAGCTGGACGCCGTTGGCAAGCAGCGCCGAGGCAAGCGTATCGCCCGGATGGCCTTCGAGTGGCCTGCCGTCGAAATTAAAGCCGAGCGTCGTGGCACGATCGATGCGGCCGCCGGAGGAAAGACGGAAGCTCGTCATGCCGGTTCTCCGCCGAGCTTGGAAAGGGCGGCATCCCTGACGCCGTGGACCACATGAGTGACGGTATCGCGTTCGACTATCAGCCAGCGGCGGCATCCGGAGGAATGGTGCCAGTATTCGCTGTGCCGGCCCCGCGGATTGTCGCGCAGATAGACATAATCGAACCAGGCCCCCGCACCGGCATCCGGCGCCGGCCGGGCAAGTCCCGCATCGCCGCGAATCGAAAATTCCTCCTTGGGTCGGGCGCCGCAATGAGGACAGGAAATCAAGCTCGCCATCTTAAATGTCCTCAGTGCAGATTGGGCTGGGCGCCGACGCCCTTTTCGTCGATCGGATAGCCGCGCGCGAAGCGGTCGAGCCGGAATGCGCGAGCGGTCTGATGCGGCGTATCGCGGGCGATCAGATGGGCGTAGCAGAAGCCGGAGGCGGGCGTGGCCTTGAAGCCGCCGTAACACCAGCCGGTGTTGAGATAGAGATTGTCGATATGGGTGCGGTCGATGATCGGCGAGCCGTCCATGCTCATATCCATGACGCCACCCCAGGAGCGCAGATAACGCACGCGCGACAGCGACGGGATCAGCGCCAGCCCGGCTTCGGCGACATGCTCGACCGAAGCGAGATTGCCGCGCTGGGCATAGGAATTGTAGCCATCGATGTCACCGCCGAAGACGAGGCCGCCCTTGTCCGACTGGGACGCGTAGAAATGCCCGGCGCCGAAGGTGACGACCGTGTCGATGAAGGGCTTCAGCCCTTCGGAAACGAAGGCCTGCAGCACATGGCTTTCGATCGGCAGGCGAAGGCCGGCCATATCGGCGACGACGGTGGAGTTGCCGGCTGCTGCGAGCGCCAGCTTGCCGCAGCCGATGAAGCCCTTGCTGGTCTCGACGCCGGTCACCTCACCATTTTCGCGGCGGATGCCGGTCACCTCGCACTGGGTGATGATGTCGACGCCGCGCTGATCGGCGCCGCGCGCATAACCCCAGGCAACGGCATCGTGGCGCACGGTGCCGCCGCGCGGCTGGAACAGGCCACCCATGATGGGGAAACGGGCATTGTCGAAATCGAGGAACGGCAATTTCTTGCGCACCGCCTGCCGGTCGAGAAGCTCGGCGTCGACGCCGTGCAGCCGCATGGCGTTGCCGCGGCGCGTATAGGCGTCGCGCTGCGCGTCGGAATGGAAGAGGTTGAGCACGCCGCGCTGCGAGACCATGGCGTTGAAGTTGAAGTCTTGCTCCAGCCCTTCCCAGAGCTTCATCGACAGCTCGTAGAAGGGATTATTACCAGGCAGCAGATAGTTCGAGCGGATGATTGTCGTGTTCCTGCCGATATTACCGGAGCCGAGATAGCCCTTTTCCAGAACGGCGACATTGGTGACACCGAATTCCTTGGCAAGATAATAGGCGGTGGCAAGGCCATGGCCGCCGCCGCCGACGATAATGACGTCGTAATGCGGCTTCGGCGCCGGATCGCGCCAGGCTGGCGCCCAGCCTTTGTTGCCGCGAAGGCCGTTCAGGAAAATCGAAAGAGCGGAATAGCGCATGGGTCAATCCGAAATGAACAGCTGCATGATGCCAGAAAGAAGCGGGCGGACTTGCACATTAGGGACATAAATCGCTAAGAAAGAGACATGTCCTCACTTGATAGTAGAAATGTCCAGACAATCGGCTTCATCCTTATCCCGGGATTTGCGCTGATGTCCTATGCTTCGGCGACCGAACCGCTGCGGGCGGCAAATCTCTTGGCCGGACGCGAGATCTATCGGCTGCAGATCTTCTCGCCGGATGGCGCGCCGGCGCTCTCCTCCTCGGGCACAAGCGTCCCCGCCGAACCTCTCCCGGTCAGGGGCTCCGGGCTTGGAACGGCCTTCGTCTGCGCCGGCGGCTTGCCCCGCGACTGGCGGTATCCCGGCGTGCTTTCCTGCTTGCGGCAGCTGTCGCGCGAAGGTGTGAGGATCGGTGGCATCTCGGGCGGTCCCTATCTGATGGCCGCCGCCGGACTGCTCGGCGGCCGCGACTTCACCATCCACTGGGAGCATGCGGCCGCCCTTCTCGAAGCCTTCCCGGCTCTCACGCCGCGCCAGGCGCGCTTCATGATCGACGGCAACAGGATTACCTGCGGCGGCGGCATCGCACCGCTCGACATGATGCATGTGCTGATCGCCGAGCGCATGGGGCCGGATTTCGCCCGCCGGGTCAGCGACTGGTATCTTCATACAGAGGTCAACGAACCCGCTGCACCCCAGCGCGCCTCGCTGGCGCAGCGTTACGGCGTCCATCATCCCGGCCTGCTCAGCGTTCTCGAACGGATGGAGGAGACGATCGAGATGCCGCTCGAGCGTTCCGCCATGGCGCGCATCGCCGGCGTCACCACCCGCCATCTCGACCGGCTCTTTTCGGCCCATCTCGGCATCACCTACCTTGATCAGTACCGCAGGATCAGGCTGCAGCATGCCCATCGCCTGCTGAAGCAGAGCCCGCTCTCCGTCTCGGAAATCGCGGTGGCTACCGGCTTTTCCAGTCTGAGCCATTTTTCCCGGATGTTTCGTGCCCTCTATGGCATCGCTCCGCGCGCGGCGCGGCGGGAATAGTTTTCTTCACGGTTGAGGAATTTTCACTATGACGATAGGGTTGCCTTCAGACAAAAGAGAAGGCGGCGGTGGAAAACCCATGAAATCCAAGCGTGAAGCGGCAGAGCAACCGGAACAGGCGCATGGCGGACGCGCTCCTTTTTCCCAGGATCCGCACGCCGTCCGCGAGCCGAAGGAAAACAACCTCGAAATGGCGATAGGCCATGAGGTGCGCGCCTACCGCAAGAAACTCGGCATCACGGTCACCGATCTGGCGGCCGCGACCGGCATTTCACTCGGCATGCTGTCGAAGATCGAGAACGGCAACATCTCGCCGTCGCTGACGACGCTGCAATCGCTGTCGCGGGCGCTCGGCGTACCACTGACGGCCTTCTTCCGCCGTTTCGAGGAACCGCGCAATGCCGTCTTCGTCAAGGCGGGGCAGGGCATCGAACTCGAACGGCGCGGCACGCGCGCCGGGCATCAATATAATCTGCTCGGCCATATCGACAACAATACCAGCGGCGTCATCGTCGAGCCTTACCTCATCACATTGACGGCCGATTCCGACACCTTCCCGACCTTCCAGCACGAGGGCATGGAATTTCTCTACATGCTCGAAGGCGTGGTCGTTTACCGCCATGGCGACCAGCTTTTCCAGATGGAGCCGGGCGACAGCCTGTTCTTCGATGCCGATGCGCCGCATGGGCCGGAGCAACTGGTGAAACTCCCGAGCAAGTACCTTTCGATCATCACCTATCCTCAGCGGAGCTCGAAAGCCTGACTTGCCTTAAAAGAAAAAATCTTTCTTGCGAGTTGAAATCCCCAAACAGACCTGCTAGTCCTTTCTCAACACGAACGGAGGTCTGGTCATGTGCGGAATTGTGGGTCTCTTCCTCAAGGATAAAAGTCTCGAACCGGAGCTCGGCGCACTGCTGTCCTCGATGCTGGTAACGATGACGGATCGAGGGCCGGACAGCGCCGGTATCGCGATCTATGGCGACGCCAGCGGCAACAATGCCAAGATCACCATCCAGTCGGCCAATCCGAAGAAGGATTTCGCCGGCCTCGAGGCCGAGCTCGGCCAGGCGGTTGGCGCACCGGTCGCCATCCAGGTTAAGAGCACGCACGCCGTCGTCACGCTTGCGAAGGATCTGCTCGATGCGGGCAAGGCAGCCGTTTCGGAATTGCGTCCGAACATCCGCATCATGAGCAGCGGCGATGCCATTGAGATCTATAAGGAAACCGGCCTGCCGAAGGATGTCGTCTCCCGCTTCGCGGTCAATTCAATGGCCGGCACCCACGGCATCGGCCATACCCGCATGGCGACGGAATCAGCCGTCACGACGCTCGGCGCCCATCCTTTCTCCACCGGCTCCGACCAATGCCTGGTGCATAATGGCTCGCTGTCCAACCACAACAATCTGCGCCGCGAGCTGAAGCGCGAAGGCATGACCTTCGAAACGGAAAACGATACCGAGGTCGCCGCCGCCTATCTGACGGCCGAGATGGCCAAGGGCAAGAATCTCGGACAGGCGCTGGAAGGCGCGGTGGATGACCTCGACGGCTTCTTCACCTTCGTCGTCGGCACGAAATCCGGCTTCGGCGTCGTGCGCGATGCTATCGCCTGCAAGCCCGCCGTCATGGCCGAAACGGACCAGTATGTCGCCTTCGGTTCCGAATATCGGGCGCTCGTCAATCTGCCCGGCATCGAGAACGCCCGCGTCTGGGAGCCGGAGCCTGCAACCGTCTATTTCTGGGATCACCAGAAGGTCGCTTGACTGGCGCCTCATGCGTATTCTCCAAGGGTTATCGAAACATGCCTGTCATTGATCTTGCCACTACGCCGTTGCGTGAACTCAACAGCGCCCTGCACAACATCCAGAACGGTTCGAACGATCTTTCCTTCGAAGTCGTCAATCCGCGCGGCAGCCATTCGGTTGCCGTCGGCATCGATGCGCCCGTCACCGTCGACGTGAAGGGATCCGTCGGCTATTATTGCGCCGGCATGAACGACGGTGGGACCGTCACCGTTCATGGTTCGGCAGGGCCGGGTGTTGCGGAAAACATGATGTCTGGAACAGTCGTCATCGAGGGCGATGCCAGCCAGTATGCCGGCGCAACCGGCCGCGGCGGCCTCCTTGTCATCAAGGGCAATGCGGCATCGCGCTGCGGCATCTCGATGAAGGGCATCGACATTGTCGTTCATGGCAATATCGGCCACATGTCCGCCTTCATGGGCCAGTCCGGCCACCTCGTGGTGCTCGGCGATGCCGGCGATGCGCTTGGGGATTCGCTCTACGAAGCGAAGCTCTTCGTGCGCGGTTCGGTCAAGAGCCTGGGTGCCGATTGCATCGAAAAGGAGCTGCGTCCCGAGCATCTGACGAAGCTGGCCGAACTTCTGGAAAAGGCGGGCGTGACCGAAGTACGGCCCGAGGAATTCAAGCGTTACGGCTCTGCCCGCAAGCTCTACAATTTCAATATCGACAACGCCGACGCGTATTAAGGCGAGGGACTATCATGAGCTATCACAACCCCTATACCCCGCCGCGCAAGTCCGCGACCTTCGACGATTACACGCTGGCGGAAATCCGCCGTGCTGCGGCAACCGGCATTTACGACATCCGTGGCGCCGGCACCAAACGGAAGGTTCCGCATTTCGATGACCTGCTGTTTCTCGGCGCATCGATCTCGCGCTATCCGCTCGAAGGTTACCGCGAGAAGTGCGACACGTCGGTCGTCCTCGGCGCACGCTTCGCCAAAAAGCCCATTCACCTGAAGACGCCGATCACCATTGCCGGCATGAGCTTCGGTGCGCTGTCCGGCAATGCCAAGGAAGCGCTCGGACGCGGCGCGACGATTGCCGGAACCTCCACCACGACTGGCGACGGTGGGATGACTGATGAAGAGCGCGGCCATTCGCAGACGCTGGTCTACCAGTATCTGCCGTCGCGATACGGCATGAATCCCAAGGATCTGCGTCGCGCCGATGCGATCGAAGTGGTTGTCGGTCAAGGCGCAAAGCCCGGCGGTGGTGGCATGCTCCTCGGCCAGAAGATCTCCGATCGCGTTGCCAACATGCGCAATCTGCCGAAGGGCATCGACCAGCGCTCGGCCTGCCGTCATCCGGATTGGACCGGCCCGGACGACCTTGAAATCAAGATCCTGGAACTGCGTGAGATCACCGACTGGGAAAAGCCGATCTATGTGAAGGTCGGCGGCGCGCGTCCCTATTACGATACGGCGCTTGCCGTGAAGGCTGGGGCCGACGTGGTGGTGCTCGATGGCATGCAGGGCGGAACCGCCGCGACTCAGGATGTCTTCATCGAGAATGTCGGCATGCCGACGCTCGCCTGCATCCGCCCCGCGGTCCAGGCGCTGCAGGATCTCGGCATGCATCGCAAGGTGCAACTGATCATCTCGGGCGGCATCCGTTCGGGCGCCGACGTGGCGAAGGCACTGGCGCTGGGTGCCGATGCCGTTGCCATCGGCACGGCAGCACTCGTTGCCATCGGCGACAACGATCCGCATTGGGAAGAAGAATACCAGAAGCTCGGCACGACGGCCGGCGCCTACGACGACTGGCACGAAGGCAAAGACCCGGCCGGCATCACGACGCAGGACCCGGAACTGATGAAGCGACTTGATCCAATCGCCGCCGGCCGCCGTCTTGCCAATTATCTGAAGGTTATGACGCTGGAAGCCCAGACCATCGCGCGCGCCTGCGGCAAGAACCACCTTCATAACCTGGAGCCGGAAGATCTTTGCGCGCTGACGATGGAGGCGGCCGCCATGGCCCAGATCCCGCTCGCCGGCACAAACTGGTATCCCGGCAAGGGAGGCTACTGATTTCTACTACCGGCCGGGCAAACGTCCCGGCCGTCTCGCATCCATAACCAAAGTGTCTCCAAGAAATCCAAAGGGGAACGAGAATGACACTGGACCTTGCTGCTTTTGCCAAAGACAAAGGCATCAAATATTTCATGATCAGCTATACCGACCTGTTCGGCGGCCAACGCGCCAAGCTGGTCCCCGCAGAAGCCATCGCCGATATGCAGAAAGATGGCGCCGGCTTTGCCGGCTTTGCAACCTGGCTCGATCTGACGCCTGCCCATCCCGACCTGTTTGCGGTTCCCGATGCTTCCTCCGTCATCCAGCTACCCTGGAAGAAAGACGTCGCATGGGTTGCTGCCGACTGCGTCATGGACGATCAGCCTGTCGAACAGGCACCGCGTGTGGTGCTGAAAAGACTGGTCGCCGAAGCTGCGAAAGAAGGGCTCCGGGTGAAAACCGGCGTGGAACCCGAGTTCTTTCTCATCTCCGCCGACGGCTCGGTGATTTCAGACCAGTTCGATACAGCCGAAAAACCCTGCTACGATCAGCAAGCCGTGATGCGTCGCTATGATGTCATCGCCGAGATTTGCGACTACATGCTCGAGCTTGGCTGGAAGCCCTATCAGAACGACCACGAGGACGCGAACGGCCAGTTCGAGATGAACTGGGAATATGACGACGCGCTTCAGACGGCGGACAAGCACTCCTTCTTCAAGTTCATGGTCAAGTCGGTCGCCGAAAAGCACGGCCTTCGCGCCACGTTCATGCCGAAGCCCTTCAAAGGCCTGACCGGAAACGGCTGCCATGCCCATATTTCGGTCTGGGACATCGATGGCAAGGTCAACGCCTTCGCGGACAAGGAAATGCCATTTGGGCTCTCGGCTCAGGGTAAAACCTTCCTCGGCGGCATCATGAAGCACGCCTCCGCGCTTGCCGCGATCACCAATCCGACGGTCAATTCCTATAAGCGCATCAACGCGCCGCGCACCACATCGGGCGCCACCTGGGCGCCGAACACCGTGACCTGGACGGGCAACAACCGCACCCACATGGTGCGCGTGCCGGGACCGGGCCGCTTCGAGCTGCGCCTGCCGGATGGTGCGGTCAACCCGTACCTGCTGCAGGCGATCATCATCGCGGCCGGCCTCGACGGCATCCGCAGCAAAGCCGATCCCGGCCGGCATTATGATATCGACATGTATGCCGAGGGGTATCTGGTGAAGGACGCGCCGCGCCTGCCGCTCAACCTGCTCGACGCGCTGCGCGCCTATGATGCCGACGAGGGCTTGAAGGAGGCAATCGGGGCCGAGTTTTCCGCCGCCTATCTCAAGCTCAAGCATCAGGAATGGAATGCTTTCTGCTCGCATTTCACCCAGTGGGAACGCGACAGTACGCTCGACATCTGAACGGACGGACGTTCTGAAGACACGCTGATGCGCCGGAGCCGACAAGCTCCGGCGTGATTTGGCCCTCTGCGCTTGGGATAGCGAAGGAAGAGACAGCATGAAGAACTTCGTACTCACCGTATCCTGCAAGTCGACGCGCGGCATCGTGGCGGCGATTTCGAGCTATCTGGCCGACAAGGGCTGCAACATCATCGACAGCTCGCAGTTCGACGATCTCGATACCGGCAAGTTCTTCATGCGCGTCAGCTTCATTTCGGAAGAGGGTCTTTCGGGCGCCGATATCGACACCGGTTTTGCAGCCGTCGCCGCTCCCTTCGAGATGGATTACGATTTTCACGACAGCGAGAAGCGCATGAAGGTGCTGCTGATGGTGTCGCGCTTCGGTCATTGCCTCAACGACCTGCTCTACCGCTGGAAGATCGGCGCCCTGCCGATCGATATCGTCGGCGTCGTCTCCAACCATTTCGACTACCAGAAGGTCGTGGTGAACCACGACATTCCCTTTCACCATATTCCGGTCACCAAGGCCAACAAGGTGCAGGCCGAGGCCCGCATCATGGAGGTGGCCGAGCAGACCGGCACCGAACTGATCGTGCTCGCGCGCTACATGCAGATCCTCTCGGACGAGATGTGCCAGAAAATGTCCGGGAAGATCATCAACATCCACCATTCCTTCCTGCCGAGCTTCAAGGGCGCCAATCCTTACAAACAGGCCTACGGCCGCGGCGTGAAGCTGATCGGCGCGACGGCGCATTACGTCACCGCCGATCTCGACGAAGGCCCCATCATCGAGCAGGATACGGCGCGCATCACCCATGCACAGTCACCCGACGACTATGTCTCGATCGGCCGCGACGTCGAAAGCCAGGTGCTGGCGCGTGCCATCCACGCCCATATCCATCACCGCACCTTCATCAACGGCAACCGCACCGTGGTCTTCCCGGCAAGCCCCGGCAGCTACGCCTCGGAACGCATGGGTTAGAGACGGGTTGGGGACGGCAAAAACGTAGCCGCATCCGTCATTCATTCGTTGAGGGCTGCAGCAAAGGCGCCGAAAGTTTTGGGAAATCCATGTCGGGCGGGCTTGCCACGGCGCGAAAGACGAATATAGTCAGGAAATAAATATTCCGTAGAGGAAACAAAAGGGAACGGACAATGGCTTTATCATGGCGTTTCTCCGTCTTGGCGGATCGGCATCGCGCTCTGGGATCGAAGCTCGAGGACTGGAGCGGCATGGGCACCGCCTGGACCTACGACAAGGACATGTCGGAAGAACATGTCGCCGTCCGCACCAAGGCCGGCATCATGGATGTCTCGGGCCTGAAGAAGGTGCACCTGGTCGGCCCGCACGCCATCGCCGTGCTCGACTCCATCACCACCCGCGACCTGACGAAGATCTACCCCGGCCGCTCGGTCTATGCGACGATGCTGAACGAGCGCGGCCACTTCACCGACGATTGCATCGTCTATCGCACCGGCCCGAATTCCTGGATGCTGGTGCACGGCTCCGGCTCCGGCCACGAGGAACTCGTCAAGCAGGCGGCAGGCCGCAATTGCGCGGTCCTCTTCGACGACGACCTGCACGACCTGTCGCTGCAGGGCCCGCTCGCGGTCGATTATCTCGCCAAATATGTGCCCGGCATCCGCGATCTCAAATATTTCCACCACATGCAGACGACGCTGTTCGGCGCACCGGTGATGATCTCGCGCACCGGCTATACCGGCGAACGTGGCTACGAGATCTTCGTGCGCGGCCAGGACGCCGTCATGGTCTGGGACCGGATCGTCGAGGAAGGCAAGGAGATGGGCATCATCCCCTGCTGCTTCTCCGTTCTCGACATGCTGCGGGTCGAAAGCTATCTGCTGTTCTACCCCTACGACAATTCGCAGATGTATCCCTTCGCCGACCAGGCGCCCGGCGACAGCCTCTGGGAACTCGGCCTCGACTTCACCGTCAGCCCCGGCAAGACGGGCTTCCGTGGCGCCGAGGAACATGCCCGTCTCAAGGGTAAGGAACGCTTCAAGATCTTCGGCATGCTGATCGATGCCGACGGACCGGCCGATCTCGGCGACGAAGTCTTTGCCGACGGCAAAAAGGTTGGCGTCATCACCTGCCCGAGCTATTCATCGCTGACGCAGAAATCCATGGCGATTGCCCGTCTGGACGTTGACAAGGCGGTGCATGGGACGAAACTCGAAGTCCGCGGCAAGACCGTGAAGGCAGGCGCCACCGCCCACACGCTTCCTTTCGACGATCCGGAGAAGAAGAAGAGGACCGCCGTAGGTTAAGGAGCACGCGAATGCTCGTTGCAGGCATCAAAAGCCGACCAGTCTACACGGGCCTGACCATCCAGCCGCGCGCCCGGCGGCACATTTTCGCGCTCGAAGGGGAGGGCGCCAAGGCTCTCCTCGATCAGCAGCCGGCGCTTGACGAAACGGCGCTTTCTCGCAGCGAAATCCTCTATGTAGCCCGCGGCTCACAGGGTACTGGCCTGGACGAGGCGCTGCGCCGCCTCGGCGCCGACATGTTCTTCACGGCCCCGACCATCGCAACGCTGCTCTTCCGATTGAAGGGGTCGCTTGCCACCGCTCATATGGGCACGCGGCTTTATCTATCGGGCACGGAAGGCTTCATCGGCCAGGCAATGCTCGTGGCGCTCGATTACGGCATGGACCATGCCTCCGTCATCACCGAGCATCGCGGCTCGCTGGCCAGGCGTGTGCAATGCGTGCATTGCAAGGGCGTCACCGACGACGTCACCACCAGCCCGTTTGCCTGCAGCCATTGCGGGCTGACGCTTTTGGTGCGCGACCATTATTCGCGCCGGCTCGCCGCCTTCCAGGGCGTCAATATCGATGCGGAAGAACCGGGCAGCGCGCCTGATCCGGAGGAGTTGTTCCTTTGAGCGGTGGCACTGAAATTCCTGTCCGCGTGACGCGGATCACGCCGATCGCCGAGCGCGTCAAGCGCTTCCGTTTCGAGCGCCTTGACGGCAAGCCGATGCCTTATTTCTCCGGCGGCGCCCACGTCATCGTTTTGATGAACGATGGCGGCCATATGCGCCGCAACGCCTATTCGCTGATGTCGCCGCCGCATGATTGCGCAGCCTATGAGATCAGCGTGCTGCACGTCGAGGATTCGCGCGGCGGCTCCACCTTCATGCATGAGAAGCTCAGCGAAGGCGACGAGTTGACGGTCAGCTATCCCGTCAACCTCTTCCAGCCGGACTGGCGCGGGCGCAAGCACCTTCTGATCGCCGGCGGCATCGGCATTACCCCCTTCATTGCAATGATGGAGCAGTTTTCCCGCGAGGGCGCCAATTTCGAGCTGCATTATGCCATCCGCACGCGCGACCGCGGTGCCTATTGGCAGCAACTTGTCGAGCGCTATGGCGGACATCGCATCAAGATCTATTGCGATGCCGAAGGCGGCGCCATCCCCCTGACGCGCCTGCTCGGCACCCAGCCGCTCGGCACGCATCTTTATGTCTGCGGCCCATCCGGCATGATCGACGGCGTGCTGAAGGCGGGACTAGACGCCGGCTGGCCGGAGCAGAACCTGCATTCCGAACGGTTCCTGTCGTCTCTACCAGGCAAGCCCTTCTCGATCGAGCTCCTGCGGTCCGGCAAGACCGTGAAGGTCGGCCATCACGAAAGCATGCTGGAGGCGATCGAAGCGGCGGGCGTCGACGCGCCCTTCCTCTGTCGCGGCGGCGCCTGCGGTCAATGCGAGACCGGCGTCGTCACTTGCGACGGCAAGCTGCTGCACCATGACGTCTATTTGACGAGCGAAGAAAAAGCATCCGGCCGCAAGGTGATGATCTGCGTTTCCCGCTTCGAGGGAAACACGCTGCATCTTGATCTCTAGCGGCATTGGAAGCGGAACAAGGAGACCGGACATGGCAATCGTCTTCAAGCAGGAAACCTTCCGGAACGATTTCAGCTATCGCAACAGCCCCGAGAACATCCGGCGTTTCCCGTTTCCCTTCGACCGCGACGAATACATGTATTCCGTCAATATGGAGCCGCACGTGCACGGCCGGGCGGGAACCGTCTACGAAAGCCTGATCGACGTCGACGAGCATTACGTCGCCGAGATGCACGATCGGGCGCTGGTCCTGAAGGAAGATCCGCTGCGCTATCAGGCGCTGCCGCACATGATGAGCGCCCAATGGGACACGCTCGAACTTTTGATGGAAGAGCAGGCGGCAGGGTACCCCGATCATTTCACGCTGATCCGCAACGGCGACCAGTGGCGCTGGATCAATCGCCCGCTCGGCATCGACGACAGCTTCACCTTCGGCGATGCTTCGACGCTGCCCTATGAGCCCTTCGAATATATCACCCGCCAGGCCCAGGGAGACTTCTGCATCGTCGACCAGCGCGACAGCAATCTCTGGATGGATGCCGGCATGGTGACGACTCAGGCCGACTGGTCGCTCGATTTCGATATCGGCATGAACTTCATGGAATGGCACGGGCCGGTGCCGCTCGCCCACCAGATCGGCGTCTTCGACAGGGCGCTGAAATTCCTGTTGAACCTGCAGCAGGGCAAGCCGACACGACGCTTCAACTGGACGATGACGATCAATCCTCGGCTCGACACCAGCCCGGAGAATTATCACAAATGGGGTCCTGACCGCACCACGGTGACGCCGGAGAATGTCGGCGAGAAGGTGCATCTTCGTGTCGAATTGCAGAGCCTCTGGCGCCTGCCGCGCTCCAACGCCATCCTCTTCGTCATCCGCTGCTACCTGATGAATATGGAAGAGCTCGTCACCGTGCCGAAATGGGCGCGCCGCTTTCCGCGCGTACTGAAGACGCTGCCGCCCGAGCTCATCGACTACAAGGGCCTTACCCGCTTCCGCGAGACGACGATCGAGTGGCTTTCAAAATACGACGACGGGGCGCCGACCAGCCCCGGCATCTATCCGGACTGAGGCGCGGCGATGCACCAGATAAAACGACATAATCAAGAGGGGAATGCTTCATGACAAGAGTAGCCGTCATCGGTGCCGGTCCTTCCGGGCTGGCGCAGCTGCGCGCCTTTCAATCGGCCGCCCAGAAGGGCGCCGAAATCCCGGAGATCGTCTGCTTCGAAAAGCAGTCGGATTGGGGCGGGCTCTGGAACTATACCTGGCGCACCGGCCTCGACGAATATGGCGAGCCGGTCCATGGCAGCATGTATCGCTACCTCTGGTCGAACGGCCCGAAGGAATGCCTCGAATTCGCCGATTATTCCTTCGAGGAGCATTTCGGCAAGCCGATCGCCTCCTATCCGCCACGCGCCGTGCTCTGGGATTACATCAAGGGCCGCGTCGAGAAGGCGAACGTCCGCCACTGGGTGCGCTTCAGCACACCGGTGCGCATGGTTCGCTTCGACGATCAGACGAAGAAATTCACGGTGACGGCGCATAACCGCATCGAGGACCGGATGTATGACGAGGAGTTCGACTATGTCGTCGTGGCATCAGGTCACTTCTCGACGCCGAACGTGCCCTATTTCGAGGGCGTGAAGACCTTCAACGGCCGCGTGCTGCATGCCCATGATTTCCGCGACGCGCTGGAGTTCAAGGGCAAGGACATCCTGCTCGTCGGCCGCAGCTATTCGGCCGAGGACATCGGCTCACAATGCTGGAAATACGGCGCGAAATCGGTGACGACGAGCTACCGCTCGAAGCCGATGGGCTTCAAATGGCCGGAGAATTTCGAAGAACGGCCGCTGCTGACCAAGCTCGAAAACCGCACGGCGCATTTCCTCGACGGCTCGACCAAGGAGGTCGATGCCGTGATCCTCTGCACCGGATACCAGCACCATTTCCCCTTCCTGCCCGACGATCTCCGGCTGAAGACGGCCAATCGCCTCTGGGCCGACAGCCTCTACAAGGGGGTGATCTTCGACAAGAACCCGCAGCTTTTCTATATCGGCATGCAGGACCAGTTCTACACCTTCAACATGTTCGACGTGCAGGCCTGGTGGGCGCGCGACGTGATGATGGGCCGCATCACCCTGCCGCCGGAAGAGGAGTTGAAGGCCAATTTCGACATGTGGCGCGCCCGCGAGGAGACGCTCGAGGATGCCGAGCAGATGATCTGGTACCAGGGCGACTATGTGAAGGAACTGCTCGCTGAAACCGACTATCCCTCCTTCGACATCGAGGGCACCAACCAGACCTTCATGGAGTGGGAACATCACAAGGCCCATAACATCATGGGCTTTCGCGATCATGCCTACCGATCGCTGATGACCGGCAACATGTCGCCGACGCACCACACCCCCTGGGTCGAGGCGCTCGACGATTCCATGGAGGAATATCTACGCAACTGATGAGGCGGACCTGCATTGCCGGAGGAGGGTGCTCGCGCTCTCTTCCGGCATTGTGACGTGCGCCATTTTAAATGAGACGACATAAATCCATCTGCAACTCTTCTCTTCGAATGTGGCCTTCATGGATTTTCAAACGAGCGTTCTCGGGCGCATGAGCGGTTTTCTCTATCGCTGCCGTGCCGATGAAAACTACACGATGCTTGAGATGACCAATGGCATCGAGCGCATCTTCGGTTATCCCGTCGACGAAATCATCGGCAACCGCACGCGGACCTTCACCTCGATCATGTACGAGGAAGACGTGCCTCTGATGGACGAGATCGTCGGACGGGCGCTGGAGAAGCGCACGGACTGGACAATGGAGTACCGCATCCGTCACGCCATGGGCCATCTCATCTGGGTCACCGAGACCGGCGGCGGCATCTGGGACGAGAAAGGTGAGCTTCTCTATCTCGAAGGCAGCATCATCAACATCGAATCGCTCTATCAGCGAATTGACGAACAGACCTCCGGCATGCGCATCACCGCCTCGAAGACCAATGAGATCCTGCAATCGCTGCGTTACCTGAAGCTGCTCGCCGTCAATGCCGGCATCGAGGCCGCCCGCGCCGGCACGGCCGGATCGGGCTTTGCCGTGCTGGCCGCCGAGATGCGCACGCTTGCCAACTCCTCGGAGGAGGCCGCACGCGCCATTTCCAACGCACAACGCAAGGCCGAAGGCTGAGCTTTACCCCAAGCAGCGGCAGATTTGCGGCTCAGGTCGAAGCGGCAATATTAACAGTGCAGCGCTTCCGGCGATAGCAACGCTTTTCCAATAACTTGCGGTAATTCTGCGCTTAAAAAATCTCAGGTGATTGTGGGTGTTATTAAGGCCGCGTTAACTTTTTGTTAACCATAGCAGCGGTAGACATGGTCAACGATTTCTTCACATAGATGACCAAAGTGCTAACAGACGCTCGCTCTATCCGCATCAAGGGCCGCTCTTTCCTCGCGGTCATGCTGTCTCCGGATCTTCCCATCGATGATTGGTTGATCCGGCTGGACGATCTGGCTGCGCGTTCGGCCGGCTTCTTCCTCGGACGGCCTGTCGTGCTCGACCTGACGGACCTGCAAATCGACCGGCCACAGCTGAAGGACCTGATTGCCGAACTTGCCAAGCGCAATGTCAGCATCATGGGCATTGAGGGCGCACGGCCTTCGATCCTCGGATCCGGCATGCCGCCGGCACTCAAAGGCGGTCGGTCGGTCTCCGACATCGAAGTTCAGGCAAAGGAGCCTGCCGATCTACCCGGCAAACCGGCAGCGGCGGAACCCCGCCCGGCCATGCAATCGATCGTCATCCGGGAACCGGTGCGCTCGGGGCAATCGGTAATCTTTCCGGAAGGCGACGTCACCGTCATCGGTTCGGTCGCCTCGGGTGCCGAGGTCATCGCCGGCGGGTCCGTCCATATCTATGGCGCCTTGCGTGGCCGAGCCATGGCGGGATCCATCGGAAACGCATCGGCGCGGATCTTTTGCCGCAAGCTCGAGGCCGAGCTGGTTGCAATCGACGGCATCTACAAAATGGCGGAAGACATGGCGCCCAATCTTCGCGGACAGGCTGTTCAGCTCTGGCTCGAAGACGACGCGATCATGGCAGAGAAACTGATCTGACGACAGCGCCGCGCGTCTCATCGAGAACCGCAAAGGGCGCTACAACGTTTTGAATTACTGGGGCCACGGCAAAGGAGAGACAATGATGGGGAAAGTGATCGTCGTCACGTCAGGCAAGGGCGGGGTTGGCAAGACGACCTCGACCGCCGCATTGGGAGCGGCGCTGGCGCAACGCAATGAGAAAGTCGTCGTCGTCGATTTCGACGTGGGCTTACGCAATCTCGACCTCGTGATGGGCGCCGAGCGCAGGGTCGTCTACGACCTGATCAATGTCATCCAAGGCGACGCCAAGCTTACCCAGGCGCTGATCCGCGACAAGCGGCTGGAAACGCTGTTCCTGCTGCCGGCCTCGCAGACGCGCGACAAGGACAATCTGACGGCCGAGGGCGTCGAGCGCGTCATCAACGACCTGAAGCGCTATTTCGACTGGATCATCTGCGACAGCCCCGCCGGGATCGAGCGCGGCGCAACGCTCGCCATGCGCCACGCCGATGTTGCCGTGGTGGTTACCAATCCCGAGGTCTCGTCGGTGCGCGATTCCGATCGCATCATCGGCCTGCTGGATGCCAAGACCGCCAAAGCCGAGCGCGGCGAGCGGATGGAAAAGCACCTGCTGCTCACCCGCTACGACGCCAACCGCGCCGAACGCGGCGACATGCTCAAGGTCGACGACGTCCTGGAGATCCTGTCCATCCCGCTGCTCGGCATCATACCCGAAAGCATGGATGTTCTGCGGGCATCCAACATCGGTGCGCCGGTCACGCTGGCAGACAGCCGCAGCTCGGCTGCGATGGCCTATTTCGATGCCGCTCGCCGGCTCGCCGGCGAGACGGTGCCGATCGCCATCCCAGAGGAAAAGAGGAATATTTTCGGTAAGATCTTCGGACGGAGGGCGGCATGAATATTTTCCGTCTTTTCAACAAACAGAGAACCGCACCGGCCGCCCGCGAACGGCTGCAGGTCCTTCTCGCCCATGAACGTTCCTCGGCGGGGTCGGACCTGGTCACCCTGCTGCGCGAGGAAATCCTGGCGGTGATCGCAAAGCATGTACAGCTCGACCACGACAAGGTGCAGGTGACGATCGATCGCAACGAATACGTCTCGACCCTTGAGATCGACGTCGAAATCCCGCTGAATGCAGCCGTGCAGGCCGCTTGAAAGAGAGCGCTGCCTGTCCTGACGACAGGCGGCGCTGACGATCAGGACTTCCTGGCTTTGCGATTGGCGTAACGCAGGTCGCGTTCGGCCTTTCGGGCGGCTTCGTCGGCAATCACGCGGGCGATCCGCTCTTTGTCGGCCGCTTCGCGCGCGTCGGCATCGGCGCGTGCTGCGGCCTCGGCGGCAGCCTGACGTTCGGCCTCGGCGGCCTGAGCCCGTTCCAGCTCCTCGAGCTTGATCCGTTCTCGCTGAGCGCGACGTTCTTCCCTGGCCGCGGCAATGGCTTGACGCTCCGCCTGCTTTGCCAGCCTTGTCGGTTCGGCTGAATCCTTGGCGCTACGATACGCATTGAGGAGAGCCGCCTTGGCTTCGGCAGCGGCGCTGCGGCGATCGGAAAGCTCGTTGTTTTTGGCGTTTTTCAAATCTGTTTCCTGACTGTTTGACTTCGACCCTAGAGCATGATGCCGAAAACTGTGCGCGGTTTTCGGACGACATCATGCTCTAACTCTTTAATTTATAACAGGATTCAGATTTTAGGCCGATCCGGCCTAAAATCATCCTGTTCTACGGCGCAGCACGTCTTAAGACGTGCAAAGGGCGCTGTAATATTTTGAACTGCTGCATCGCTTTATCCTGAAATCGGACCGATTTAAGGAATTCTGCCGTAGGGTCAGATTTTCTTTTTTCGCTTCGCGCTGGGAGCAGTACCCCCTGTCAAGCGATCCTGCAATTCCTTGGCTTCACGCGCTTCGCGTAACCGCAAGGTTTTTTCCTCGCGGGCACGTACGGTCGAATCGATCTCTTCGACCGCGCGGCTTCGCGCCAGGAACTGCGATTGCGCGTTTCCGAAGGCAATCTCCGCCTGCTTGCGTGATTTGCTGTGTGACTCTGTCATATCAATCCTGGATTTATGAGCCCGCTTGGCGGAACGCAGCAAAAAGGCCAGGCAACTTGCCTGACCTTGATAGTATCATACTTTCGACTGTGCCGGTACATCCGCGGTCAAAGGAAAGCAGATTTCAGTTTAAGCGGCTTGGAGATTGCAAGCGGACATTTTGCCCGACTTGTTATCGCGCTCAAGCTCGTAGCCAATCTTCTGGCCTTCGACGATTTCGCGCATTCCGGCGCGTTCGACGGCAGAGATGTGGACGAAGGCGTCAGCGCCGCCGTCGTCAGGCTGAATGAAGCCGAAGCCCTTGGTGGAATTGAACCATTTAACTGTGCCAGTGGTCATAACGAACCCTTTCATAGCAATTGAAGGCCGCACGTGCGGAAGCACGACGGATGATGATCTCGATTTTGAAGAGGGAAGTTCGTCCAGGGCACGTTGCCAGCGCGCGATAACAAAAGTCAAACAAGCAATATCGACAACCGAGATATAATCATTGACGTCAGAAATGTCAACTTTTAGTTTTTTCGAGCCGTCATTTCGCCACCAGATTGTATCTCGACAGTCTTGCGCGCGCCACAAGATCGAGCGTCGACCGCCGTCCCCTGATCTTGAAAGCATGCGCTACGAGCGCGGCCGCGTCTTCTGCGGATCGTAATGCGAAAGCGGCACGATCGTCGCCGGCAGGCGCTTCTGGTGGCCGTCGAGTTTACCGATCTCGACCTCGGTGCCGGGGCTCGCATGCATCACGTCGATGCGGGCGAGCGCGATCGTCTTGCCGAGGATCGGCGAGCGCGTGGCGCTGGTGACGACGCCCACCTGAGCCCGGCCGATATGGATGCAATCGCCATGACCGACGGCCTCGTTCGCCTTGATATCAAGGCCGACGAGCAGATGGCGCGGGTGCTCCTTGCGCCGGATCAGCGCCTCGCGGCCAATGAAATCGTCCTGCTTGGATTTCAGCGGCACGGTAAAGCCGATGCCGGCCTCGAACGGGTCCGTCTGGTCGGTGAATTCATGATGGGCAAAGATCAGGCCCGCCTCGATGCGGACCATGTCGAGCGCCTCCAGTCCCATCGGCTTCAACCCGTGCGGCTGTCCGGCCTCCCAGACCGCGTCGAACACCGTCAGCGCGTCCTTCGGATGGCAGAAAATCTCATAGCCGAGCTCGCCGGTGTAACCCGTGCGCGAGACGACGACAGGCGTACCTTCGAAGCCGCCGATACGGCCAACGGTGAAACGGAACCATTCGAGCTCGCCAATCGTCGGCTGGCGCGGCGCCGTCCAAATGATCTCCTTCAGGATATCGCGGCTCTTCGGTCCCTGCAGAGCGATATTGTGCATCTGGTCGGTCGATGAGCGGACCCACGCCTTGAAGCCCTTCTTCTCAGCCTGCTGACGCAACCATACGCCGCTGAAATCATCGCCGCCGATCCAGCGGAAATTCTTGTCGCCGAGCCGGAAGAGCGTGCCGTCATCGATCATGCCGCCGTTCTCATAGCACATGGCGGAATAGACGACCTGGCCGGTCGAGAGCTTGCGCACATCGCGGGTCAGGCAATATTGCAGCAGCTCCTCGGCATCCGGTCCCGTCACCTCGAACTTGCGCAGGGGCGAGAGGTCGATGACGGCGGCGCGCTCGCGGCAGGCCCAGTATTCCTCGGTAGGTCCTTCGCTGGAAAAGCGGTTCGGCAGCCAGTAGCCGCGATATTCCGTGTAATCCCGCGTCAGCGCGGAGAGGCGGGGATGAAAGGCGGTTTCCCGCGTCAGTTCGGCGTCGGCATCAGGGGTCATGCGATAGGCTACCGCTCGTGAGAATTTCTCTTTTCCGGAAAAGGTGCGAACGTGGATATCCGTCGGATCCCAGCCGTTCGCCGCATCGATATCGTCAGGGCAGGACGATGAGACGCAGACGAGATCGGTCAACGCCCGCATCAGCACGTAGTCACCAGGACGCGACCAGGGCTCGTCGAGATAGAGCTGGTTGTTGTGGTCGATATTGGTGTTGTAGAAATAATTCAGCGCTTCCCAGCCTTTGCGGCCGGCAATGCCATAAGGCGCCAGTGCGGCATTGAAATTGTCCGTGCAGTTGACATGGCCGGGATAGCCCATGTCGTCGTAATAGCGGGAATTGCAGGCGGTCGCGAAAGCGTCGTGACGGCCAACTGTATCCTGAACGATCTCGACCAGCGGCTCGAAATCCCGGTCGAAGGCCTTGGAGGGGAGGCCCGGCATCGGATAGCTGCGGCCGAGCAGCGTGCGGGTGACGGTGGAATCAAGCGCGAGGTCGAGACCCTTGTCGACCTTGCGGGCGGCAAAAGCCTGGAAATCGGTGCACTGACGCCCATAAACGTCGATGATTTGGATGAATTCGCCAGCGCGCACGAAATAGGCAGACGCAGTCGCCGCCCGGATGCGGATATCCTCGACCGGATCGGCGACCGGTTCCGGCAGGGCGGAGGCATAATCGCGGATCAGCAGGCTGCGCTTGATCCTGACCTCGATCGGTGTTGCCGTATCCTGCGCCTCCGGCGACATGGCGCTGGCCGGTGCTGCGACGATCAGCAGGCCCTTCAGGGAAATCGTGAATTCCGCCCGGCTGCCCGGCGTCGAGCCCGCGCCGAAAATGCTGAGCGCGCCGGCCTTTGCCAGATCGGCGCCGCGACGCTGAAGTGCTGTACGCGTGCGGGCAGCACTCTCATCCTCCGTCTGAAGAATGGCCTTCAAACCCTCGGCCGAATTGCTGAATGCCGTTCCGAGACCGGCCGCCAGGAAGCGCCCTTTCTCGTCGAGAAAAGAGAGCTCGCAGACCTGTGCGCCCTCGCTGTCGATAACGCTGACGCGGTCGCCCGGCTCGACGCGCAGAACGACCGATCCGCCGCCCTTTGCCCTGTAACGCTCGGTCCCCTCCGGCAGGGTGGGAATGCCGGGATAGTGCACGAGGCTCGCAGCCGCCGGCCGCAAGCCCGTCATAGCAGGGTGAAGTTCTCGCATGCTGCCCTCATGGGAGGATCGGGCATCCTCCGACACCCACCCATACAGGTTACAAAATGCGTCACGAAAGTAAAGTCGAGTTGACTAAAAAGAAAAAATCTTCACTATGCATCAAGAGTTGAGACTCGGGGAATCCGTCGGGAACGCGGATCGCAAAAATCATCCGGGCGGGCTTGAGACGGTCAGGGAGACACGTTCAGGGAGACGTACAAAGATACGTCCGGAACAAATAGAATGGGGAATTTCACCGATGACAGACGTTGTGGAGGCCGGGATTGCATCCGGCACCGAAGGTAAGCTTGTACGTGCGCTCGACTGGAAGGGCGCATTCTGGGTGGCTGCGGGCGTGCCGCCGCTCGTTCTTTTCTCCATTGGCGGCATCGCAGGCACGACGGGCAAGCTCGCCTTCGTCGTCTGGATCATCTCGATGGTGATGGGTTTCCTGCAATCATTCACCTATGCCGAAATCGCCGGCATGTTCGCCAACAAATCCGGCGGCGCCTCGGTCTATGGCGCCACCGCCTGGCTGCGCTATTCGAAATTCATCGCGCCGCTGTCCGTCTGGTGCAACTGGTTTGCCTGGTCGCCGGTGCTGTCGCTCGGCTGCGCCATCGCCGCCGGTTACATCCTCAACGCATTCTACCCGATTCCGGCAGCGGATTCGCAGATGGTCCTCGACTGGATCTCAGCCCATGCCGCTTCCATCACGGCCGACAGCCCCCGCGTCGCCGAATATATCGCAGCCCATGCCGGCACCACGCCGGATGACGCCATCAAGGCATTGCTCGGCACCGATGGTATCGCCGCCCTGACGCCGGCGATCCGCAACTGGTCGCTCTTCAGCTTCAACATTCCCTTCCTTGCCACCGCCAATATCAACGCCACCTTCTTCATCGGCGGCATCCTGATGCTGATCATCTTCGCGATCCAGCATCGCGGCATTTCCGAAACGGCAAGCGTGCAGAAGTGGCTGGCCATCATCGTGCTGGTGCCGTTGCTCATCATCGGCCTCTACCCGATCGTCAGCGGCCAGATCCTTGCCACCAACGTCACCGGTCTCGTGCCGCCGACGGCCGCCTATGCCGCTGCCGACGGCACCTGGAGCAACGGCGGCTGGACACTCTTCCTCGGTGGCCTCTATATCGCCGCCTGGTCGACCTACGGCTTCGAGACGGCGGTCTGCTACACCCGCGAACTCAAGAACCCGAAGACCGACACCTTCAAGGCGATCTTCTATTCCGGCCTTGCCTGCTGCCTGTTCTTCTTCCTCGTGCCCTTCGCCTTCCAGGGCGTTCTCGGCCATGCAGGCATGCTGGCCCCCGGCATCGTCGATGGCACCGGTGTTGCCGAAGCGCTCGGCGGCCTGATCGGCGCCGGCCGCGTCGTCACCCAGTTGCTCGTCGTCCTGATGATCATGGCGCTCTTCCTCGCCATCATGACGGCGATGGCCGGTTCCTCGCGCACGCTCTACCAGGGCTCGAAGGACGGCTGGCTGCCGAAATATCTCGACCACGTCAACGAACACGGCGCGCCGACCAGGGCGATGTGGACCGATTTCGCCTTCAATCTCTTCCTGCTGGCGATCGCCTCGGATGTCGGCGGCTACTTCTTCGTGCTCGCCGTCTCGAATGTCGGCTACATCATCTTCAACTTCCTCAACCTCAATTCCGGCTGGATCCACCGGATGGATTCCGGCCATATCGAACGCCCCTGGAAGGCGCCGACCTGGCTGATCGGCCTCAACACCGTGCTAGCCTTCGTCAACGCGCTGTTTCTCGGTGCGGGTGCCAAGGTCTGGGGTTATTCCAATGCGCTCTGGGTCGGCTTCATCTTCGCCGCCCTGATCCTGCCGGTCTTCGCCTATCGCCATTATGTGCGCGACGGCGGCAAATTCCCCGCAGGCGCAATGGAGGATCTCGGCCTCGTCGGCCAGGATCTCGGCGTCAAGAAAGCCGGCATGCTGCCTTATCTCGCACTCGCTGGCGGTCTGGCGATCGTCCTGATCGCCAACGTGATCTTCCAGCTTCCGGCCTAAAATCGCCTCCCAAGCAGACAGGCCGTCAAGCCGCCATGGAAACATGGCGGCTTTTTCGCGCTCAGATTCTTTGATTTAGATCCGGATGACTATAAGCCGAACCGACCTAAAATCACCCGGATGCAATGGTGCAAACCCGTTTCACCACGGTCATACGATGGTCTCGCCGCCATCGACGACGAGGATCTGCCCGGTCACGTAGGACGAGCGGTCCGAGACGAGGAAGAGAATGGGCTCGGCAATCTCCGAGACATTAGCCCAGCGTCCGAGCGGCACCTTCTCGGCGATATAGGCCTCGATCGCGTCGCGCCCGCCCATCTGGGCGATGAACGGTTCGTTGAAGGGCGTATCCACCCAGCCTGGGCAAAGCGCGTTGACGCGGATGCCGAACCTGGCGTAGTCGCCCGCCATCTGCCGGGTCATCGCGATGACGGCATGTTTCGTCGTCGTATAGGCAATCATCTCGCGATCGTAGAGCACGCCAGACGAGGAGGAGGTGTTGAGGATGACGCCGCGGCCGGCCTTCTTCATCAGCGGCATGACGAAGCGAGCCGCCATGAAATGCGCTCGGACATTCAGGCTCCACGACCTGTCGAAGCCTTCGACGGCCACCTGTTCCAGATCGCCCGCCACCTGTGCGCCGGCATGATTGTGGAGGATGTCGATCCGACCGTGACGTTCGGCGACCGCGGCGATGCCGGCTTCGAGTGCAGCATCGTCAGTCACGTCGAGAACGAGGCTCTCGGCCTTGCCGCCGGCGGCCTCGATCCGGCCGACGGTCTCCGCGGCATTGGCGGCATTCAGGTCGGCCACCACGACGAACGCGCCTTCCCCTGCCATGATCAGCGCGCCGGCCTGGCCGATGCCCGACCCCGCTCCGGTGACGATCGCGACGCGATTATCAAGAATCATTGGTGTTTCCCGTTCAGTTTGTTGTTTTCTCGCGCATCAGAAAGCGCGCGATGAGGATCAGTCCCAGCGATGCGACAAGCACCATGGTGGCAATGGCGTTGATCTCCGGCGTCACGCCACGTCGGATCGAGGCGAAGACATAGATCGGTAGTGTCGTGTTTGAGCCTGCAACGAAGAAGGCGATGATGAAATCGTCGAAGGAGAAGGTGAAGGCGAGCAGGAAACCGGCAAGGATCGACGGCAGGATCTGCGGCAGCACGATCTGGCGGAAGGTCGTGAAGGGCGTGGCGTAAAGATCGCTCGACGCCTCGACGATGTCGCGGCCAAGGCCGGCGATGCGCGCTTTGACGATCATCGTCACCAGCGCCATGGTGAAGAGGCCGTGGGCGGCGATGATCGAGCCGTAGCCGAGCGAAAGTTTCGGCGCCTGTTCGCTTGGCCAGACGGCGGCGATCAGTGGATTGGCGAAGCCGAAGACTTCGACCAACGCCACCAGCGTCGCAATGCCGATCACGACGCCGGGAACGACGATCGCCGCAGCGAACAGCCCGTCGAAGACCGCTCGCGTGCGGGCGCCGAGCCGCTCCATGCCGATAGCCGCCATCGTGCCGAAAATGGCCGCCAGCCCGGCGCTGGTAAAGGCGATGATCAGGCTGTTCTGCAGCGCTTCCATCAGGAAGGTGTTGGCGAGCGCCTTGCAATACCATTGCGTCGAGAAGCCGGTGAACTCGCTGGCATTGCGGCCGCCATTGAAGGAGAACAGCACGACAAGCGCGATCGGGGTGTAGAGGAACAGGTAGACTGCGGTGACCAGCGCGCGCATCAGACGAGATCCACCTGGCGGGTACCGGCAACGCGCCAGGCGATGCGCATGGCGATCAAAAGTACGATGACGACGACAACGACGAGGGTGACGGCGATTGCGGAACCGAACGGCCAGTTGCGAGACTGCAGGAAGAGGTCGACCAGCGCATTGCCGATGAAGAAGACCTTGCCGCCGCCAAGCAGCTGCGGGATCAGATATTCGCCGAGCAGTAGGATGGTGACGAGGGCGATGCCGGTCATCACCCCTGGAAGCGACAGCGGCAGCGTGATGCCGAAGAAGGTCGAAAGCGGCCGCGCGCCGAGATCGGCGGACGCCTCCAGCAGGCGGCGATCGAGCTTTTCGAGGCTGACATAGATCGGCATGATCATCAGCGGCAGGTAGCCGTAGACGATGCCGAGCAGCACGGCGCCTGGCGTGTTCAGCAGCCTGACATTTTCGATGCCGACCATCTCCAGGAGATGCGGAATGCCGCGGGCGCCCAAGATGTACATCCAGGCATAGGTGCGCACCAGAAGGCTGGTCCAGAAGGGCACGACGACGAGAGAGACCAGCAGCAGCCGGTATTTGGCGCTTGCCTTGACGGCCAGGTAATAGGCAACCGGATAGGCGACGAGCAGGCAGGCGAAGGCCCCGATCGGCGCAAGGATCAGCGTATTCTTGAAGGCTGCGGCGCGCGAACCGAGATTGGCGAACTGTGCAAAGGTGAAAGCCGCCTGATAACCACCCTCGGGCGCCCGCTCGCCGAAAGCGAAGACGATGATGGCGATAAAGGGCAGCACCAGGAACACGAACAGCCAGATGCTGGCCGGCGCAACCAGCGTGGCCGTGACGAGGCGTTTTTTCGTGTTCGGTGCAAGGGGCATTTCAGTCCACGCAACTTTTTGAAAGAGCAACTTTCGGCGCCCCACTCTCCCTCTTCTCCCCGGCGGGGAGAAGAGCCGAGCAAAGCGAGGGGATGAGGAGCGAAGCGACGAATGCCTTGAGCTCACGCGAAAGGCAGCATCTGTCGCCCCCTCATCCGACCCTTTGGGCCACCTTCTCCCCGCTGGGGAGAAGGCGAGATCGGATCAAGCCGACTTGAAGCGCGCCATCAGCTCCGCGCGCCCGGGATCGGTCAGCGTTACCGCCGCGCCGAATTCCAGCGGCGTCAGCTGCGCCTCGTCGGGATAGACGATCTTGTTGGTGGTGATCTCCTTCGGCAGCAGCGCGATGACGCGGCTGTCTGTCGTCGGCGCACCGTTGGCGATGTGCTCCTTGACGGCATTGGCCGGGTCCATCAGGTAGTTGAGCAGCGCATAACCCGCCGCCTTGTTCGGTGCATCCTTCGGGATGGCGTAATAATCGGTCCAGATCTCGCCGCCATCGGTGCCGAGCACGTAGGCGATCTCGGGAACGTCGCGGTTCAGCTGCGCGCCGTCATTGGTCCAGCACATGGTGAGCCAGGCGTCGGTGGCGCGCATGGCCGGCTGGTAGTCGCTGTTGATGGCGAAAAGGTGCGGCTTGACCTTGATCAGCAGTTCCTCGGCCTTGGCGAGTTCGTCCGCCTTGATCGAGTTGAAGCCGTAGCCGAGCGAGACCAGCGCGCTGCCGATCGTCGTCAGTTGATAGTCGTGCACCATGGCCCGGCCGTCGGCTTCGGTCTGGACGATCTCGAAGAAGTGCTTCCAGCTGGATAGCTTGGTCTTGATCTTCGAGGTATTGACCGAGAATCCGGTCGTGCCCCAGTTCTTCGGCACGGCATAGGTCTTGCCGTCGATCATGCCTTCCTTGGTGAAGCGTGGATTCTCCGTCGCCTGGCTGAAATTCGGGATCTTCGACAGATCGAGTTCGTCGATCAGGCCGAGCTTGTGATGGGTGGAGATCGTGTAGTTGGTTGGCACGAAGAGCGACCAGCCGGAGGCGCCCGCCTGGAGCTTGGCCAGCATTTCCTCGTTGGAGCCAAAGACGTTGACCTCGACGGCAACGCCGGTCGCTGCCTTGAAGTTCTCGAAGGTCGCAGGATCATGGTAGTTCGGCCAGGTGGCGATCGACATCTGGGTACCGAGATCCTCGGCATAGGCAGGCGTCGACAGTGCGCCGGGGAAGCGCGACAGCACGGCGGTCGCAAGGCCGAGGCCTGTGATGCCGAGGAAGTGGCGGCGGCTGACGGAGCCGCGCTTCAGGCGCATGAACTCGTCCATGAAGCCTTCAGGGGTAATGGGCAGATTATCCTTGTAGTCCTTGCTCATGATGCTGTTCCCTTGTTCTGGTTTATGCACTCGATGCAGAAGAAGCTTGGGCAGGAAAAACGTGGGCCATGTCAGGATCGAAGCCGAGGAAGACCGCTTCGCCCGGCTCGACCAGATCGCTCTCGTTCATGCTGCGCCGGTCGGCGGTGACGAGAAAATCGCCAAGCCCCGGAACTGTGACGGCATATTCGGCCGAGGAGCCGAGGAAGATGCGGTGCGTGACCGTGCCGGCAAAGGACGTGCTGCCAACGGCCGCCCGCGTCAGCCGGATCGCCTCCGGCCGGATCGCGACGATGACCTCGCCTGGGACAAGGCCGGACCGGGCGCCCGCTGTGAACGCAGAACCGTCGGCAAGGCGCAGCGTTTTGCCGTCGGCTTCCATCGTCGCGTCGATCCGGTTGGCCTTGCCGACGAAATCCGCGACGAAAAGATCGGCCGGGCGATCGTAGACCTCCTGCGGCGAGCCGAGCTGACGAATGCGCCCGGCGCTCATGACGCAGACGATGTCGGCCATCGACAGCGCTTCTTCCTGATCGTGGGTGACGAGCACGAAGGTGATGCCGAGCTCGCGCTGCAGCGTCTGCAATTCGATCTGCATGGCCGAGCGCAGCTTCTTGTCGAGTGCTGCCAGCGGCTCGTCGAGCAGCAGCACTGAAGGCCGGTTGACGATCGCCCGCGCCAAAGCCACCCGCTGCTGCTGGCCGCCGGACATCTCGTGGATGCGCCGCTTGGCGAAACCGCCGAGCCGCACCATCTCCAGTGCTTCGGCTACGCGGCGGTTGATTTCGGCCGCCGCGATCCTCGGGCGCATCTGCCTCAGGCCATAGGCGACGTTCTCCACGACATTGAAGTGCGGGAACAGAGCATAATGCTGGAAGACCATGTTGACGGGGCGGCGATAGGCCGGAACACCGTTCATCTCCCGCCCATCGATCAGCACGGCGCCCTCGCTCGGCTGCTCGAAACCACCGATCATGCGAAGACACGTGGTCTTGCCGCAGCCGGAAGGTCCGAGCAAAGCGAGGAAAGCGCCCTTCGGTACATTCAGGTTTATGTCGGTCACGGCGGTCACCGCGCCATAATTCTTGGTGACCGAACGGAATTCGATATCGTTCGTCGAAGCGGATGCCACGTCTGTTCCCTGCGGTTGGTCGGTACGGGCAGTCTAGCGCTGCCTTTTTGCCACCGTCGTTAGCGAAAGACTAAGCCCGGGCCTCCCGCGCGGTATATACCCCGAAAGAGGTATTCTACCTCACATCTCTTCGTGGAAGGTGTATATGAAATTGCACCCATTCCTGATGAGACGATTGGGGGAGGCCATCGATGAGCATTGATCTCGAGTCGCTGTTTCAGGCTTTCGACGCCACTGTCGGAAAGCCCGCCATGGCGGATGCAGAGTTTGGAGAGACGTTCCGCCGGATGATGGCGGCGCTGGTACGCTTCGACTATGTCGTGGTTTTTGCCTATCGCGGCAAGGAACGGCCGATCGATCTCTACAGCACCTTCGATCCGCAAGAGAACGTCGTTTTCGTTACCCTCTACCAGGTCGGTCCCTATCTGCTCGACCCCTTCTACCAGACCGCCCGCGCGCGTCGCGCCGGCGTCTTCCGCATGCGCGAGCTGGCGCCCGACCGCTTCTTCTCCAGCGAATATTACCGGAGCTACTACGTCCAGACCGGGCTTGCCGAGGAGATCGGCTTCTTCGTGACACTCGACGACGATATAACCATCGTGCTGTCGCTGATGCGCCGGGAAAAGACCGGCTCGTTTCCGCCGGCTGAATTCGCGCTTCTGAAAAAGGCGGAGCCACTGGTCACGAGCCTTGTCCGGCATTTCTGGCCGGGGCTCGGCGCCCGCTTCGACGCGCAACGTGATGCCGGCATGAGGACGGGGAGGAAACGCGGTGCGGCGACGCAGGCGCTACAGCCGGCCGACACTGTCTGGCGCGACCTCAAGCTGACGAGCCGCGAAACCGCCATCGTCGATCTGGTATTGCAGGGACATTCCTCGGAATCGATCGGCCTTAGGCTCAACATCTCGACGGGCACGGTGAAGGTCCATCGCCGCAACGTCTACCGCAAGCTCGGCATCTCCTCGCAGACGCAGCTTTTGTCGATCTACCTGAAGACATTCGGCAGCACGGGCGACCGACCGGCAGCCCAGAACACGAGTCGATAGACCTCGGCCCGGACAGCCTGTCCGCTTCGGCGAGAAGCGGACAGGCTTCGTTCAGATGCGGCCGAAAGGCTCAGCGGCCGCCCTCGATCTTGCGGTGACGCTGGTTGATGCCGCCCTTGCCGTAGGGATAGTCGAGTGGCTGGGGCGCACTCACCTCGTTGAGCCGCGCCATGTCGTCATCGGAGAGCTTCAGTTTCATGGCGCCGAGGTTGTCGGCGAGCTGTTCCGGCGTGCGGGCGCCGAGGATGACGGATGTGATTGCCGGCTGCGCCGCCGTCCAGCCGAGCGCCACCTGCGCCATGCTGACGCCGTGCGCCTGGGCGATCTCCTCGACGACAGCGATGATCGCCCAGGTTCGCTCCAGCGCATTACGAGGCGCATAGGATTCGCCGCCGCGATTGGGGTTTTCACCGAGGCGGGTGGCGCCTGTCGGCATCTCGTCACGCTTGTACTTGCCGGTCAGCCAACCGCCGCCGAGCGGCGACCACGGCAACAGGCCCATGCCGGCATCCTGGCAGGCCGCGACGATCTCGAGCTCGATGTCGCGCACCAGCAGGTTATATTGCGGCTGCAGCGTCACCGGGCGGGTATAACCGCGCGCCTTGGCGATTTCCGAGGCCTTGGCGATGTGCCAGCCGACATAATTGGAGAAGCCGTAATAGCCGACCTTGCCGGAAGAAACCGCATCGTCGAGGAAACGCAGCGTCTCCTCGATCGGCGTCAGCGCGTCCCAGGCATGCATCTGGTAGAGGTCGATCTGCTCGAGGTCGAGGCGGCGGAGCGAATCGTCGAGCGCCTGGCTAAGATGCCGGCGCGATAGGCCGATATCGTTAGGTCCGTTGCCCATCGGAAAGCGCCCTTTGGTGGCGACGATCGCCTGGCGGGCCTCGGTCGGGCGCGCCTTCAGCCAGCGTCCGATGATCTCTTCCGACTTGCCGGCGCTATAGACATCGGCGGTATCGATGAAATTGCCGCCCCAGGCGAAATAATCGTCGAGCAGCTTGTGCGAGGCGGCCTCATCGGCCTCCGCGCCGAAGGTCATGGTGCCGAGGCAATAGGCGGTGACGACGGTCCCGCTGGGACCGAGCTTGCGATAATCCATTTCTTCCTCCTCATGCGGATACCCGCAGCCGACGTGCAAACGTCGGGGTAGAAGCCGGGGCTCCTGCAATCAATGACAATGACAATATTGTGCTTGAGGGCGGCCGCTTGCCGCCGGATGACGTATGGCGCCCCAGGCTGGGAGCACAGGGGCCGGGGCAAGCATACCCAATCCCACCCGCGCGACAAGTGAGAAAAAAATATTCCTGCCTGCGGTCGCAGCCGGCGAGGATCACAGATTTTACGAAAACGAGCCGGCGATCCGATCGGCTGCGCCGACGCCCGTCTCATAGGCGCCGTGCGCCGTCGAATAACGCGACGTCGAACAGGCTTCGCCGGCAAAGAAGATCCGCTCGTCATGCGGCGCGGCGAGACAGCTGCGCAGATCGGAGGCGCCGGGCTCGGCGTAGGAATAGGAGCCGCCGATATGGGGCGCTGCGGCCCAGGCCGACATTGCCGCCACCGACAATTCCTTGCGGATGTCCGCGCCAAAATGTGCCGCCAGTTCATCTCCAGCGAAGGAGAAGGCAGCCTCTCTGCCTTGCCCCTCAAGATCATGCGCGAGGTCGCCGGCAAAATAGGCTTCGACGACGGGGGCGCCGAACGGCCGGAGCTGATAGGTGCCGGTTGCGCCGCGACTGGTAGAGCCGAGCATATGCGTGTCCGCCGGCAACGCCTCCCGATTTGCGAGCCTCAAGAACAGCTTGTCGGCGAGCCCCAGGGGTAAACGGGCTGCTGCCTCGATCTTGTCAGGCAAAGGCGGGTCGAAGGCGATCTTGCCGGCGGCAAGCACATTCGTCGAAACGGTCACCAGCACCGCGCGGGCACTGAGCACACCCTGGTTCGTCTCGATGGCGATACGGCCGGCATGACGATGGTCGATGCGTGTGACTTCGGTGCCGAGCCTTGCCCGAACCGGCTTGCCGTAAAGCGAGACCAGCGTTCCATAGCCCTCGCGCACCCGCCAGTCAGGGCCAGGCCCCGGATCGTATCTGTTGTAATCGACGACCGACGACCGCCCCAGTTCGGCGCCGGTGATGTAGGTGCCGACCGCCCGGATCTGGCCGTTCCAGGGATTACCGGGCTCGAGCATATCGGCCATGGCTGCGTCATTCCCCGCGTGGCTCTCGAGGCGCTCGAAATAGGCGCCGATCGCCTGCCTTGCGGCACGCGCCTCCGCGTCATCCCGCTGAAGCCGCCGTCCGCCATCACTCCAGGGCGCAGGCGTGCGGTCGACCGTCAGTCCGACCTCACCGGCGATCGCAGTCCAGGCATTGGTCCGCGCGCCATGCAGCCAGCCGCAGCCGAGATCGAGCCCGATATCGGTGGCTTCAGGCAGCCCGACCGTCCAGGCGCGACCGCCGAGACGATCGCCAGCTTCAAGCAGGAGGATGGAAAGATCCGGGCGGATTGCCTGCAGGCGACGGGCGGCGGCAATGCCGGCGGCACCGGCGCCGATGATGACGACGTCCTCCTTGGCGCCCTTGCTTTTGTCACCAGGCATACATTCTCCTTCGGTCGCGCGACGGTTAGGTGGAAAGGGTCGCCCCCATACCAGCCCCGCTTCGCTATTGCAGCTGCTCCAGCAGCCGCCGGAGTGCTGTCCGCAAATCGTCCATCTGTTGCTGGCTGGTCAGGGCGGCCCAGCTTTCATCGACGCGCCGGCCCGCCGCCATCGCTATCGGCCTGACCCCCTGGCCTTTTTCCGTCAGAAACACCAGCCGGCCGCGCCGGTCATTCGGATCGGGCCGGCGCTCGACATAACCCAAGCGCTCGAGTTCTTCCACGGCCTGCGTCATCGTCTGCTTGCGAACACGGGCGAGCTTGGTCAGCTCGCTGACCTGGATGCCCTCCGGCCGCGCGAAGGTGAAGACATTGGCGTGCGGCGGGCGGATATCGCCGTAGCCGGCCTCATCGAGTGCCGCTTCGACGGCCTGTGTCCAATGCTGATGGACCAGACGCAACAACAGGCCAAGGGAAGAAGACATGAAACCCCGCGCAGATATAGACAGTTACCTGTCTATATGATAAATGGACAGTCGCCTGCCTATATAGCACGAAAGCGTGGAGCTCCATATGCCGACCATCGATATCCTCACCTCGTTCATCTCCTACGAGGAGCTGGGGGAGGGCGACCCGATCGTCTTCCTTCACGGCAATCCCACCTCATCGCATCTCTGGCGGAACATCATGCCCGGCACCGGGCCCGGCCGCTGCCTGGCGCCCGATCTCATCGGCATGGGACGCTCCGGCAAACCCGATATCGGCTATCGCTATGGCGATCACATCGCCTATCTCGACGCCTGGTTCGATGCGCTTGACCTCGACGACGTCGTGCTCGTCGGCCACGACTGGGGCGGCGCGCTGGCATTCGACTGGGCCTCGCGCCACGCCGAGCGAGTGCGCGGCATCGCCTTCATGGAAACCATCCTGCGGCCGATGGGCTGGGAGGATCTGCCGGGCGGCGGAAAGGCGCGTTATGAACTGTTGCGGGGTGCGGGAACCGGCGAGGCCAAGGTCCTCGACGAAAATTTCTTCATCGAACAAGCCTTGCGCGCGACCACGCTGAAAGGGCTCAGCGATGCCGACTGGGATGTCTACCGCGCACCCTATCCGGACCGTGACAGCCGACGCCCGCTGCTGGAATGGCCGCGCGCCATGCCGATCAACGGCGAGCCAGCCGATGTGGTCGCCAGGATCGAGACCTATGACCGCTGGCTTTCCGCCAGTCCTGAGACTCCCAAGCTGCTGCTGACCTTCGACGGTCCCTCCGAAACGCTGTTGATCGGCAGCGAGATGATTTCGTGGTGCCTCGACAACGTCGCCGGCCTGGAGATCAGGGGTTGCGGGCCGGCGCGCCACATTGCCCCCGAGGACCAGCCCGAGGCGATTGCCGCCGAAATCAAAAGCTGGATCGACAGGAGGGGGCTCAGAGCAACGCGCCGGAAGGTCGCGTCTCAGGCATAAAAATCTGCGTCTGCGTCACCGTGACTACGACATGACAGACTGTTGCAATGTTGAGCCGGTTCATGGGGGGATCAATCAGCCACTGTGAAGGTCCAATGCCACGTTTCGATCGCCGACGCTTTCTTCTTGCCTGGCTTCGCGCGCCGCTGCGCATCGCCTCGATCACACCATCAGGCCCCCACCTTGCGGGCCTGATGACCAAGGAAATTTCTACGCTGACCGGGCCGGTTCTCGAACTCGGCCCAGGCACCGGGGTTTTCACCGCGGCCCTTTTGGAACGCGGCATTGCAGAGCGCGATCTTACTCTGATCGAATACGAACGGGATTTCGCCACGCTGCTTCAAGATCGCTTTCCCGATGCCAGGGTGCTGCAGCTGGACGTGCGGGAGATGTGGAAGACGGCGCTTTCCAGAAGCTTCTTCGGCGGTATCGTCAGCGGGCTTCCGCTTCTTGCCATGCGGCCGGACGATGTGCAGGCGCTGCTCGAGGGCTGCTTTTCCAACCTCAGACCCCATGGTGCCTTGTATCAATTCACCTACGGGCCAAAATGCCCGGTACCCGTCGAAATCCTCGACTCCCTCGGTCTTGTCTCAAAGAGGATCGGCTGGACGTTGCGCAATATCCCGCCGGCTGCGGTTTATCGCATCAGCCGCAGGTACCAGCCAATGGCCCTGATCGAGCAGCGCCGCGCATGATGAGAGATAGGGTCCGTGTTCGAGGCGGCAATCCGGCGTTCGATACGCTACCGCTGCTGCGGGCGTCGCTGAGGTGATATGGTCTCCTCCTGTGGATCGACGGCCCCGATAGGAATGTGAGATGCGCATATTACTGATCGAGGATGAACCGCAAATGGCTGTGGCGCTCCGGGGCGCCCTGACCAGGCACGACATGGTGATGGACCACGTCTCGACCCTATGTGACGCCGAGCTGGTGATCGGCGACGGCGCCTACGACGCCGTCCTCCTGGATCGGCAACTGCCGGACGGCGACGGCCTTGAACTCATTCCGAAGATCCGCAAAAAGGGGTTGACGCTGCCAATCATCGTCATCACCGCCAAGGGAGAGGTTCCAGACAGGATCACCGGCCTTGAGACCGGCGCCGACGATTACCTCGCCAAGCCCTTCGTCTTCGACGAACTTCTGGCGCGGCTGCGTGCCGTCATGCGCCGCTCCGAAACCTTACGCCCGGCGCTGATCTCGGTCGGCCGGCTTTTATTCGATCCGACCTATTGCGACATCATCGTCTCCGGCCAGCGTCTGGAAATGCCGCGCCGGGAGGCGCTGGTGCTCGAATGCCTCATGCGCCGTGCCGGTCGCATGGTGCCGCGACCGGCCTTGATGGAAGCGGTCTTCGGCTTCGACGACGAGATCCAGTCGAACGCGCTCGATTCCCATATATCGCGGTTGCGGCGCAAGCTGGCAGCATCGCAAGCAGGCGTGGTCATCAACGTTATCCGGGGCGTGGGTTACCTCCTGCGTGAAGCATCATGAGCAAACGATGCTCCTATTCGCTGCGCAAGCGCCTGTTCTGGCGGCTCCTTGCCGTGCAATCGGTCGTGCTCATCCTGGTGATGATCGTGCTGATTTCGGTTGGCAAGATATCCGAATTCAGGTCGACAGAGGGCACGATCGAGATCCTGCGCCAGGCCGTCTTCCGCCAGCCCACCGGAGAGTTGAGCCTGAGGGAGACCGAGGATTTGCGACAGCTGCGGAAAGATGCGCCCGATCTCTGGTTCACCATTCGCGACCTGCAGGGACATGTTTTGACCGAGGGCCGGATTCCGGAAGAATATGCCACCATCGGCAATACGCTCGATCATGTCGGCCAGGCAAGGTTCGGCTCGGATCTCGGCGACCACGACCGTCCGGCTGCCCGGATGATGTGGATTGCGATGGATTGGGGACAGGTGCAGTTTCTGACGGGCACCGACGGTCCGAACTCGCTCACCTTCATCCTGTTCCGCGTTTCATTGATCCTTGTGAAAGTTGTTATCCCCATCGTCGCAGTGATGGCGTTGGGCGCGCTGATCGCAACGCCGCTCGTCGTGCGAAGGTCGCTGGTCGGGATCGACCAGGCCGCACTCCAGGCCGATATGATCGATATCGACCAGCGTGGCGGGCGGCTGTCGGAAAACGATACTCCCGAAGAGATCGCGCCGTTGGTGCATGCCGTCAACCGCGCGCTCGGCCGTCTCGACGAGGGTTATGAGCGGCAGGAACGGTTTCTGACCGACGCCGCCCATGAGCTGCGCACGCCGATCGCCATTCTGAATACGAGAATTGGATCCCTGCCGCACAGTTCGATCAAGACCGACCTGTTGGAAGATGCCGCAAGACTTGCCGTTCTCACCGAGCAGATGCTCGATCTTCAGCGGCTGAAACAGGGCAAGGTCCAGTTCAGCAAGGTCGATTTGGGCCAGCTGGCGAGGAAGGTCATCATCGAGATGGCGCCGCTGGCCTTTGCCGCCGGTTATACGGTGCAGTTCGATGTCGACGGCGCCGGCGAGATTGAGGGCGATCCCCTGGCGCTGCAGCGCGCCCTGATGAACATCCTGCAGAACGCGATCAACCACGGCGGCAGGAAAGGTATCATCTCGCTGACATCAGGCTGCAACTGGATCGAGGTCAAAGACGAGGGGCCGGGCATTCCCGCCGATATGCGGGATCGGATATTCGAGCCGTTCTTCAAGCGCCATCACGACGGACGCGGCGCCGGCCTCGGCCTCAATCTCGTTCGTGACATCCTGCGCATGCACGGCGGCGAAGTGACGATCGACAACCGCAGTCCCGGCGCGGTCTGCCGGCTGAGCTTCCCACCGGACAAAACCGCAGGCGTTCAGACGCCGCCGCGCCTGGCGACTGCATAATTCAAAGGGCTACAGCGTCCTTTGCGCGGTTCTCGAAAAAACGCGCGGCGCTGTCGTGCGATGGATTAAATCGCGTCTCCGTGACATATAGATTCGATGAGCGTGCACAGAGATTCGCAACTCGACATGTTTGCCAAGGCATCGCCCGCGACGGCCAAGGCGCGCGGTCCATCGCACCGGCGGCCGTCACGGCCGATCGCCTACTCTGATGAAGACATGGCGCGGACGCTGGAAGAGAGCGGCAACTTTCGCATCTTGAGAAAACTGGCCGCCAGGCCGGTTGCGCCAGTCAGACGGCCGGGGTTTCCGCGGCTCGGCGTCATTCTCGATACGGAGACCACAGGTCTCAACCACCGCAGCGACGAGATCATCGAAATCGGCGCCGTCGCCTTTACCTTCGACGATGACGGCGCGATCGGCGATATCGTCGGCATTTACGGCGGCCTGCAACAGCCGTCCCGGCCGATCCCGCCCGAGATCACCCGGCTGACTGGTATCACCGATGCGATGGTCGAAGGACAGCTCATCGATATCCAATCGCTGAGGACCCTGATCGAGCCGGCAGATCTGATCATTGCCCACAATGCCGGTTTCGACCGGCCGTTCTGCGAGGCCTTCTCGAAGATTTTCACCGGCAAGGCCTGGGCATGCTCGGTTTCGGAGATCGACTGGAGCGCCCGCGGCTTCGAGGGTACGAAGCTCGGCTATCTCGTCGGCCAGGCCGGATATTTCCACGAAGGCCATCGCGCCGTGGACGACTGCCACGCACTCCTCGAAATCCTCGATCGAGAGCAGCGCGACGGTGAAAGCCCGTTCACCGAGCTTTACCGCGCCAGCCAGCGCTCACGCATCCGTATCTTTGCCGAACACAGCCCGTTCGAGATGAAGGATCATCTGAAAGCGAGGGGTTATCGCTGGTCGGACGGAAGCGACGGCCGCCTGAAGTCCTGGTGGATCGAAGTTGGCGAAGAGGATCTCGGCGACGAGCTTTCCTATCTGCGCTCGGATATTTACCGCTGGGCCGAGGCGGAGCCGCCGATCGTGCGGCTGACGGCCTTCGATCGTTTCAAACTCTGACCGCGGAGCGGTTCGGATCCTGATTGGCTACTACATATGGCGACCCATGCAATCGCCGCATAGGTGCAGTGATGCATTGGCGCTGCAATAATCAGATGTCTCATACTATATACAACTCATCGAAGCGAACGAAGCGCCAAGGACTGGCAGCTAAGCTTCGAAAGCCCACGAAAGGGGATCATCATGAACGTAGCACGCTCTTTTAACAACTGGCGCAAGTACCGTCAGACGGTCGCTGAACTGGGTCGTATGTCCGCACGCGAACTGGATGACCTCGGCATCGGCCGCAGCGAAATCCGCAACGTCGCCCGCGCAGCCATCGCCCGCTAACGGCAGCTTAGACCAAGCATCTTCGAGACTATGCCAGCGCCTGCTTCCTCCCGAGCGGGCGCTTTGCTTTTGTGCCTGCGGCAGATGGAGCAGGCTGATCAAGCCGCCCGCTTTTCGCATAACGCATAGCTGCCCTGCAAAGAAATGCCTATCAACTGAGCAAAAAATAAGTATGATTATTCCTATCGAAGTGATGCACCTCCTCCCGCATCCCTTCGATATACAGGCGCCCCATCCTCCTCCCAGGGTCGTCTGTGGAATGACAGCACTCCTCCTCCCAGCTGTCGTTCGGTTTTTTTCGAAAGCCTGCCGCACCTCCTCCCGCGGCAGGCTTTTTCGTTTTGGCCCAAGAAAATTCCGGACCGCGCCGAAGCGACCACTTGCGATCATCGCTTGATGATGGCGTCATCCTATCCGCAAATTCTCCTGTCTATTCCCAGATTTTCTTTCGTGCTCTTGCGGGCCTTGCGTCTCCTCAAGCGCGCACCGACAAACCTGTTGACACCAAACTTGTCGTACAACTATGTAACCGGATGGATACCGCCGCGGTGGAACAGGCCGGACAAGATCGGCTTCCGCAATAGCGACGACCCCTGGCGACAATGAAGCGGAAGGAAAATTGACATGCAGATCGACGTGAGGCACGCCTCCCATCCAGAGGCCGTGCGTGATTTCGACACGGAGACGCTGCGGCGTCACTTTCTGGTGGAAACCGTCTTCGCGAGCGGCGAGATCCGGCTTACATATTCGCATTACGACCGGATGGTCATCGGCGGCGCGACGCCGATCGGCCCCGGGCTGACGCTGACGGCGCCGACAGCGATCGGACAAGAAACCTTCCTTGCCGAACGTGAACTGGGCGCCCTGAACATCGGTGGTGCCGGCCGTATCATCGTCGACGGCACGAATTACGATCTTGCCAAATATGATTGCCTCTATGTCGGCAAGGGTGCCAAGGACATCAGGTTCGAGAGCGCGGATACTGCCAATCCGGCAAAGTTCTATCTGGTCTCGACGCCAGCCCATCAAGCGCACCCGACCGTGTTGCTCACCCGCGAAAAGGCCCGTCACCTGACGCCGGGCGAAGCCGCGACGGCCAACAAGCGGTCGATCTACCAGTTCATCCATCCTGAGGTCTGCCAGTCCTGCCAACTCACTCTGGGCTTCACCATGATCGAGCCGGGCAGCGTCTGGAACACAATGCCGGCCCATACGCATGACCGCCGCATGGAAGCCTATCTCTATTTCGATCTCGAAGCGGAGCAGCGTGTGTTCCACTTCATGGGGGAGCCGCAGCAGACCCGGCATATGCTTGTCGCCAACGAACAGGCGGTCATCTCGCCGCCCTGGTCGATCCATTCGGGCGCCGGCACCAAGAACTACAGCTTCATCTGGGCGATGGCCGGCGACAATAAGAGCTTCACCGACATGGACCATATCGCCATCGCGGACCTGAGGTGAGCGTCGTGGCAAATCCCTTCGACCTTTCCGGCCGGGTTGCCGTCGTCACCGGCGCCAATACAGGGCTCGGCCAGGCCATCGCGGCCGCACTGGCAGAGGCCGGTGCGTCGATCGTCGCCGTCGGACGCTCCTCGATGGACGAAACCGAGGCGCTGGTGAAGGAAGCGGGAAGCCGCTTCCATGTCGTCAAGGCCGATCTCGCCAGCATCGAACCGGTCAAGGGGATCGTCACTGAGACCATCCAGACCTTCGGCGGCCTCGACATCCTCGTCAACAATGCCGGCATCATCCGCCGCGCCGATGCGCTCGACTTCACCGAGGAAGACTGGGACGCGGTGATCGACGTCAATCTGAAGACCGCCTTCTTCCTGTCGCAGGCAGCCGGCCGCCATATGGTCGACAAGGGCAGGGGCAAGATCATCAACATCGCCTCGCTGCTCTCCTTCCAGGGCGGCATCCGGATTCCGTCCTATACCGCCTCGAAAAGCGGCCTCGCCGGACTGACCAAGCTGCTTGCCTGCGAATGGGCTGGCAAGGGCGTCAACGTCAACGCCATTGCCCCTGGCTACTTCGTGACCAACAACACCACGGCGTTGCGCGAGGATGCCGACCGCAATGCCGCCATCCTTGCCCGCATCCCGGCCGGGCGCTGGGGAACGCCGTCCGAACTCGGCGGTGCAGCGGTATTCCTGGCATCGTCGGCATCCGACTACGTGCATGGAACGGTGCTGCCCGTCGATGGCGGCTGGCTGGCGCGCTGATCGGTCTCACCAATCGGTCACACCGAGAGCGCCTCGCGTCTTTTCAGACGCGTCAAGACGCTCTATCGCCTTGATTTTCCGCATAACCCCGAAAGTCGATTCCGGTTTTCGGGGTTATGCGCTAGAGCATGATGCGGAAAAGTGTGAGCGGTTTTCGGACGACATCATGCTCTGACCATACAATGTAGAACAGGAAACGGGGTCGGAGCGGCCGCCTCGACACCAGGATCTCGAAACAGGATGGCAGACAAGGACAACGCGGTCTTCAACACCATTCAGCAGGCGCCGAACCTGCGTAGCAACCTTGCCGATATGCTGACGGCGCAAATCGAGTCCGGCGACCTGAAGCCCGGCCAGCGCCTGCCGACCGAACAGGCGATCATGATAGCGACCGGCGTCAGCCGGACGATCGTTCGCGAAGCGCTCGCCGCGCTGCGCGCGAAGGGGCTGATCACCACGCGGCAAGGCCTTGGGGCTTTTGTCTCGAACGATCCGACGCCCCGATCCTTCTCCATCATTCCGAACGACCTGCAGTCGATCGACGAGGTTCTGCGCGTGCTGGAGCTGCGCATGGGGGTCGAATACGAAGCCGCCGGTCTTGCCGCGCTGCGGCGCACGCAGGAGGACATCGACCGGATGCAGGATCGTCTCGATGCCCTCGACAAGGCGCTCGAGGAGGGTGGATACGGCGCGCAAGAAGACTACGCCTTCCACAGGTCCATTCTGGTCGCGACGCAGAACTCCTATTACGGCCGTCTCTTCGATACGTTCGGCAACATCATGGTGCCACGGCAATGGGCGCGCCTGGACAAGATGACATCAGCCGAGCGCAAGCGCCATGCGACGCGCATGCGCAGGGAACACCACGCCATATTCGCAGCGATCCGCGACCGCGACGAGCCCGCCGCGCGCCGCGCCATCCGAAGCCACCTGTCGAAAAGTGCCGCGCGCTTCGAAGAGTTGCGCGACGCTACCGCATAATGCCGCAGTGAATGGCGCGGGCCCGCGTCACACCTCAGGCTTCGGCTTCATCAGCCGCCGCCAGGCGGCGTGGTCGGTTTGCAGATCGGCAGAGGCGTAGATCGCGGGCAGAAGTGGTTTGCGTTTGCGCCGGCCGAAGCGTCGTTTGAAGCCGAGGATATTTTCGACGAAGCTTCTGGTGTAGAGCCCGGGGCCGCTTGAATAGATGCGCCATCCGCCGTCGACGGCCATCTCTCCCGCCTTGACGCGCTCCCATTCGGCCGTTGCCTGATAACGGTCATGGAAAGCCGCATCGCTGCTGCTGAAATAGGTATTGCGCTGGCGCAGCGATGCATGCGGCAGCGCTGATGTGACTGAAATCGGATTGACGACGGCGATCGCCTTCCAGAGCTCGTCCACTTCCGCCTCCAGCGCCAGCGTCTCGCAATAACGCAAATGCGCATGCACATACATCAGCCCGATCTCGCGGCCGAAGAAGGAGGAGGATTCCGCGCGGCGAAACAGCGTCTCGGGGCCGCCGGCATAGGTCGCCGGCTTCTCCATCAGCCGCACGCCGTCGGGAAACAGCAGATGCTCTTCGATCAGCTTCATATGACCCTGTCTCTGAGCCGGCGTGAAGAGGCCGCCGAGCATCGCCTGCGTCATCGAGATCAGCGAGTAATGCAGGCCGGTGCGCCGGTCGCTCGGGTGAAGCAGCAATTCGACGCCATCATGGCTGGGATCGAAGATGCCATAACCGGCAACGACGCCGTCACGCACGAGATGGCGGTTGAAATCCCGGCGCATCGCCGTCGCGATCTTCCTCAAGCCTTTGGCCTTGCTGCCATGGCCGAGGCGGCGCAGGATCGCCGAATAACGGACGATCTGCTCGTAGAGCAGGGCAACGGTCCAACTGCTGACCATCCAGTCGCGCAGATGCGGATCGGCCGGCTGCAGAGAATCGTTCCAGTCTCCCTCGCCATAGCGGATCAGATGCGTTCCGGGGATGAAAGCTTCGCGAACAGTATCGAGCAGCTTCTCGACATGGATTGCAATAGTGTCGGGCTCCGGCGCCCTGGCCATCGTCTTTTCATCGCGCCAGGAGACTTTCTCGTCGAGGATGGCGAGATCGCCGGTCGCTTCGATATAGTCGCATAGCGCCTTCAACGGCCAGACGACGATATCGCCGTGACTATCGCCCGCCCGGATGTTGGCATAGGGCTCCAGCATGAACCATTGCGGCCAGTCGCCTTTTTCCAGGTATTGTTCACTGAAGACGGTTTTCAGCACCTCCTTGGCTTCGCGGTCATGCTCATAGGCAAGCAGGAATTCGATCGGCCCCTGGCAGGCGTCGCGTGTGCCCCAGGCCGCACCGGTATATTGCTCGAGGCCGTGCGGCACGCTCAGATGCACAATGGCATCATGCGCAAGCCAGGGCAGCAGGGTCGTCTGCGCGGCAAGGTCGGGCGACGTGCTGCCGATCGCCACGCCGCGCACGGTGTTCCGCCAGAATATTGATGCCGGTGCAAGCATGGCCTCACCGGTGACGCCGGCCTCATAACGCTGCGCCAGTCGCTCGGCTTCCGTCGCATCGGTCATCGAGCCGACGACGGCGAAAGAGAGCGCCTGCGTCATCAGGGATCGGAGCGCGACGAAGGCGCCGTTGCGTGCAATCCCATCACTATAGAGCAGTTCGTCGCCGCCGATTTCATCGATGGCATCGGGCGTCGAACTGACCAGCCAATAGCCGGCATCGGGATAGCGCTCGCCCCAGAGCCAGGCCGGGTCCGGCCGGAAAAGAATGCGTTTGCCGGCCGTATCGAATTCGATCTGCCCGCCCGCGTCATATTCGCGCTCGCCGAGCACGACATGACCAAACACCAGGAAGCGGCACGGTTTGCCCTCGACGGAGACGGTCCATTGCATCGCCGCATCCGCGCCCGAGGCGACCGCCGACACGATGATCGTGCGTTCGGGGAGGCGATAGATCCAGCGGCAATCGCTGAGCCCCATCTCGAAAGCCGACGGCACCGCCAGAAGCTGCCAGCCGGCGCCGACATCGGCCATGATGCGCAGCCCGCTGGCACGCGTCAGATTGTAGGGGTCGCGCGAAACGGAAAAGAGCTTGTGAAAGGACGTATTGCCGATCGTCAGCTGGGCGGCGAAGATGCCCTGCATCCAGCAGGTCGCGGCGAGCGTCGCATCGTCGAGCAGCATATTCTCACCGCTTCTGACGATCGCCCCGTGACGGCGCGCCACAATCAGCTCCTTGTCGCGCAGGACCACATGACGGTTCAAAACGCCGTCCGACACGAAAAACGAAAGAAGCTTTCCGTCGACGCGCTCTTCCAGGCTCCGCTCCGGATAGAGCTGGCTGATCGCCTTTTTATCCAGCGCCTCGGCCTTCAGCAAAGCAGCATCCTGGAGCAGGCTGCGGACCGGCGCGACCTCCTCGATATCGGCCGCCGCACCCTCTGTCGCCGCGAGCTCGTCAAGCCGTGAGAGGTCGGCATCGCTCGACGCCTCGGGATGATCGGCGGCGAAGACGGCAAAGAAGGTCGCGGTCACACCGCTTGCCGGGACGGAAAGCGATTTCGACTGGATGGCGGGGCACGCCGTCTCCTGCTGCCGTCGTTTGCTCGGCAGGCTGGTACCGAAGGGGCCGACCAGCAAGTCGTCGAGGCGGTCGCTCGCCTGCACCAGCTGGATCGCATCGGTGGCATAGGCAGCCGCCCCATCGAGGCAGCCCTGTGCGAGCCAAGGGTTGCGGGCGCCCGACTGCTTGAGATTTTGCCGGTTCATCACGACAGGACCGAATGTCTTGTGATCGGCGATATGATGATCGACATATTGCGAGGCATAGGCTTCGCTGTTCATTAGGAAGCCGCGATCGCCGAGACCGACGTCCTGGATCAGCACCAGATCGACCGGCAGCGTGCCATCCTTCAGATGCCTAATGGAGGCACGCCAGAACCAGGCCGTTTCGGAGGGATGAAGCTCGAGGCGGACATTGTAGCCGATGTCGCCTCTCTTGCCGCTCCAGGAGAGACTTGTCGCATCGTGCCCGAAGCTGCCATCGGCGCGAGACCCGACAAGCTCGACGACATCAGGTGCCGCACCGCCGATGCGCAGATAAAGGCGACTGACGCCGCCGGTGAGCGGCGAGCCCTGGATCTGGTTGATCTGCACCGATCCCTTATCGTCGGCATATTCGATGGCAAACAGGGTGCCGTTCGGCAGGGCCGATATCGACAGGCCGGAACCGTTGCTGATCGTGAAGAGGCCAAGCTCGTCGCGTCGGGGCATTTGAAAATTGCGGTCAAGGTCCGTGGCCATTGAGATCTCGTCGATTGGCTTCAGAGGGGAATTGGAGGATGACGCAAAATGGTTGAGAGAAATCTTACCAACATCGCCGGTTCTCGATTAGGTCCTTGAAAGCCAGGCCAGTCGATATCACTTAATATTCTAATTCGATAGTTGCAGCGATAGGTCATTGCCAACGCTTCAAAGGAACTGTGGTCGCCGGTGACGATATGCCCTCAGGTTCTCAATGGCGCCATACCGGCGGGAGCGGAGTTCCCTATCGTTTAAGTTCAAGGCAAACTAGGACGGAAAGCGCTGATTCCGTCTGTGCGTGCTTCTTGCGCAACTCGCAGCTCCTATTCAACGAGGTTGACCATTGACGCAGTTCTTCGAAACCACTCAAGGGATCATGGCAATGGGAGCGTTCATCGGCGCTGGCGGTTTAGCCGCTGGCTCCTTGCTTCCCATCGTCATTCGACTTGCGAAGTCTGGGATCAACCGGCGCCCGAAAGCCGAGGTTAAAAACCTGGCGATGCTGACGGTGCTGGCCCTGGACGATTTTGTCGGAGCCAGCTATGCGGCCGTTCACGACATGCCCGAATTCAATCCGATGGATGAAGGCCAATTCGCGTTTCACGTTCCCGATCCAACCCTTGCACTTCCGCATGACGCAAACTGGGGGCTTTTTAATACCGAGCTTTCAGAAGAAATTTTGTGGTTGTCGAACCGAGTGAAGACCCTTTCTTATGCGTTGGATAGTCTCGACCTTTCCAGGCCCGGATACGATGGCTTCTTCGAACGACGCCAAGAAGGTTATGCTGGTCTGGCGGCTGAAGCGATGGACATTATTGAGCGGATGCTTGAAGAGTTTGACCTCACCCTGCCTGCCAAGCCAGATTATTATCGCCAGCGGGAAGGTCTCGTTTCAGCTGTCCAAAAGGCTGGAGAAAATAACTCGCAGCGCTCAAAGGCTCGCACTCTCGCGCACCCGAGTGGGTCAAACGTGCTGCAACTGTTCCCAAAGGCGAACGACGACGCCGAGTAAAATCAAGCGAAATCGTCGAACCCGACCAAAGGTATCGCATCCTCACGCATGGCCTCTTCTCCAGTGGATGGCTCGTTCCATTGCGGCTAGTCCGGCGCCAGATCGACGCCTTCTAAAAAGTTCAAGATCCAGGTCGCAGTAGCAGCCTTCAAGATGCCATCCTCCACGGACTACTTTCGGCTAGATGATCCGCCATTGCATAGCTGCATTGCACAAAAAATGTTTTCCAACTGGTCAAAAAAGGAGCATAACGATCATAGCTGATGCAACACGACGGCTTTCCTCCCAGTTCCGTCGTTTCAGCTGTTCCCCTCTGGAGGTTTATATCTCCACAATTAATGGGCCACGGTTTACCGTCGGCCCTCTTTTTTTGTCTCCGAAAATCACGCGTTGCCGTCGGGTTTGATCGACCGGCATATCCAATTGCCAGGCGCTGGCCTCGGTCCGCGATTGCAATGGAGAAAAACTTATAGGGCGCTCAACCCGTGTCCGGGGAGCGCCCTTTTTGTTGCTCAAAGCGCGAAAACCAACGAGTCGGCAGGCGATTTGAAGTGGCGCTGGAATACAGGCGAGACGCCGTCGCGTAAAGTCCCGATTTCTGAGGCCTAGTAGGTGGCCACCGTACTTTCCGGAACATTGGGCATAGCGACCTACCGCTCGGAATAATCTCCAAATTGAACAGTGCTAGCGGCGGAGCAGGCCTCTTTTAGCCATGTCGCTAAGCTTAAGCACGTCACCTTGTCGACTATCGTTAGCAAGTCCGTCGCATCGTGTCCGAGTGATATCTGGACTTTTACGGCATTCGGCCGAAATAGATAAATATGTTGATTGAGAGCAGTGGGATCCTATCAAAACCTGTAGATCATAAATCTCGCATCCGGGTGGTTGACCTCGAAACAGCCGGGAATGGCCAGAATGATGTTTGCGAGATCGGATGGCAGGACGTCGTGCTTGGTCATGACGGGGGATGGCGGGTGGACGATGAGCGCGGATCATTGCTTATAAATCCAGGGCGACCGATCTCTCCTGAGACGATGGCAATACATCACATCGTGGACGCGGAGGTCGCGACGGCACCTTTTTGGAAAGAAATCGCCTCCAGCGTCTTACGGCCGGAAGGTGGAGTGATCGCACTGGCTGCACATAGGGCAAGTTTCGAGCAGCGCTACTGCACCCCCAGATTTACAGGCGGATCGGCCTGGATATGTACGTGGAAATGCGCACTTCGGCTGTGGCCTGACCTGCCGAGGTTCTCCAACCAGATGCTCCGGTATCTGCGTATGCCCGAGGGACTGGTGCACGCGATGGGCCTTCCCGCCCACCGCGCAATGCCCGATGCATACGTAACCGCACACCATTTGCGAGACATGTTGAATGAATCCACCTTCGAGCAACTGGTGAAATGGAGCAGCGAGCCGGGCCTTTTGCCACGAGTACCTTCAGGCCCCGAGCGTGGCAAAAGCTGGGATCGGCTGGATATTGCGGCATCGCGGGCGTTCGCTTGCGATCGGGATGCCGACGTCCGCTTCAGCGCGGAGACGGAACTTCGCTGCCGAGGCGACGCGGACATGAAAGTAGCTGACGAAGCCGAGCAGGGAACACTGTTTTAGGAGTTCTTCGACTCCTGCAGGGAAAAAAGACACAACGGTGAGGGTTTGATGGCAGAACGAATGTCTGAACGCGCCAAGGGTGACATCGACGCCATTTTGGAACGGCTCTATCGGGTTTCCCCGGAGCTGGATAGAATCGCCGCCGATTGCGAGAGAGCTTTGCGGCTCAATGCTGAAGCAAGAGGCGATTACATTTCGCCACGAACCACGCAGGCGTTTGCCGAAATGCGCGCTGCGGTAAGCGCGCTGTACGGCTCGGCGCAGAACGCGATGAAGGAAGCCGATAGGTTCTTCAAGCCGAAATCGTAGGTTAGATTTCGCTACGATTGCGCGATAGGGCCATGGGGCTTGGCACGGCTGATGATTTCAACCCATTCGCCAAGTTAACCGTTCTTCTACCGGAGCTTAGACAACCAGGAGCGACAACGGTTCCCAAAGGCCGATAGCTCTTGAGCGTCAGCCATTAGCCTCACGCAGGAACAAACTGCACCCCGGTGGCTTTCACATGGGCTCGAACGGAGGAGTTTGAAAATGGGCCACAGCAAGCACGTGAGACTTGGCACCGACGAACTAACGCCCGCAGTCCTTGAAGGCGCTACTGTCTACCGCGCAGATGACGACAAGGTTGGAAGCGTGGACCACGTGCACGGTTCAGGCACCAGCGCAAATGTCGTCATCGACGTCGGTGGGTTTCTCGGCATTGGCGCGAAACCTGTTTCCGTGCCGATCAGCGATCTGGACTTCATGCGCGATGAAGATGGTGACGTTCACGCAGTTACGTCCCGGACAAAAGATCAGCTGAAAGAAATGCCTGAGCATCGAGACTAACTCGCGGCGAGGAAGCTGAAAGCCCGATCTCAGCATCAGTCTCGCTCCAGGTTTTTCAACAACTTGGTCGATTCTCTTCAGAGCGGTTTCGTCAACCCCAGTATTCACGTTGACGTTGGCCGCCTGGCAAAGGGCACGGAGAGCAGGGCGCAGCCGGTCAGGACGGCAATCACCATCCAGGCTTCGTTGATTGCCTGGACGCTTGCCGCGGTCTGGACCAGCGGATCGAGCAGTGCCGTCGTATCCGCGTCGAAACTGCCACTACGCCCCGCTATCGTCTGAAGAGGCGCGCCGACGAATGACGCAGCCTCGACGTCGCCGGCTTGAAGGCGGGTCCAGAGGCCTTGTCCCAGCGGCTCCGAGCGCGTGTAGATGATCGTATCGATCAGAGCGATGCCGATTGCCCCGCCGAGATTGCGCATCAGGTTGAAAAGTCCGCTGGCATCGGGGATGCGCTCTGGCGGCAGTGTACCGAGCGCCAGCCGCGTCGGCGGCAGCAAGCAGAACATGATGGCGACGCCGCGCACAACCTGCGGCCAGAACATCGCATCATAATCCGAACGAGGATCCTGAAAAGCGCTCATCCCGACACCGATCGCAAAGAGAGCGAAACCGGCGGCCGACAGCAATCGCGCATCCATCCGCTTCTCCAGCGCCACTGCGATCGGCGCCGTGATCAATTGCGCGATACCGGTGACCAGCATCGTCATGCCGATTTCGAGGGCGTCGTGTCCCCTGATGAAAGCGAGATAGACCGGCATGAGATAGACCGAGCCGAAGAGGCCGATGCCGAGCACGAAGCTCAAAACCGAGCCGACCAGAAAGTTCCGGTCGCCGAAATTGCCGAGATCGACGATCGGACGGCGTCGGCGCAGCGTTCGCCATATGAACACGCCTCCCGATGTAAGACAGATCGTCAGCAGACTGAGCACATAGGTCGATATCCAGCCGCTCGTCGGCGCCTCTTTCAGGCTGAGTTCCAAAGTTGTCAGCGCGGTTGCCATCAGCAGGAGCGACAGACCGTCAAGATGCCTGAGTTCGGACGGATCAGTCGCCTGCCGCGGCAAGGACCGTGCCGCCAGGATCGCGGAGCCGATACCGGGGATGATGTTGATCAGGAACAGCCAGTGCCAGGAATAGGTCTGCGTCAGCCATCCGCCGACGATCGGCCCGACGGTAGGTGCCAGCACCGCAAGCACGCCGGCGATCGTCGTCGCCAGCGCCTGCCGCTCGTTCGGAAAGAGAATGAACACGGCCGAAAACACCGAGGGGATCAGGGTTCCGCCGGAAAAACCCTGAAGCACCCGCCAGGCGACCAACTCGCCGAAACTGCCGCTCGCCGCACAGCCGGCGGAGGCGGCGACGAACAGGCTGATGGCAATGACGAACAGCCATCGCATCGTCAGCAGCCGGGTCAAGAAGCCGGTGAGCGGGATCGCCACCACTTCGGCGATGAGATAGGCCGTTTGTATCCAGCTCATCTGGTCCGGATCGATGCCGAGCGCCGACTGGATGGTCGGCAACGATGTCGCCACCACCTGGACGTCGAGGATCGCCATGAACATGCCGACGCACATCGCCAGGAAGCCGAGCCAGACGATGGCGGGCGTTTCATCAGGACGGGCAGATTCAAGTCGTTCCGACATGCGATGATCCCGCGCGCTGCGTTCTCCGCCCTGAGGTGCGAAGACTAAGGCCGATCGTGGTTGCGATCGAGACGACGGACAGCATGGCTCAGAGGTGAACCGCGATTTCGCCGATCGCGACACCATAGTTCGGATGAGGACAGGAGGGATAGGGACCCGCCGGCACAAATTTGCACGCAGTGAAATGAACGCGATCGAGCCTGACCGGGTAGGCCAGGCTCGATCGTGTGATCGACGGATTTGGTCCGAGCGTCCTATATATCCGGTGCTTAGCTGCGGAAGAGCGACAGGATATTCTGGGACGACGAATTCGCGATCGATAGCGACTGGATCGCAAGCTGCTGTTGTGTTTGCAAGGCAGAGAGTTTGCTCGACTCCTCCTCCATGTCGGCATCGACCAGCCGGCCCACGCCCGAGTCGATCGAATCGGAAAGCGCACCGACGAAGTCTTCCTGCAGATCGATGCGCGTCGAGATCGAACCTAGTTGCGCACCGGCAGAGGTCATTGCCGACAGCGCAGATTCGATGGTCGACAGCGCCGACTGGATCTGACCGGTGGTGAAGTCGGTGATATCAAGCGAATAGACGGAATCGCCGTTTGCGTCAGCCGTTCCGAGGATGCCCGCCGAGGTATCGATCGTTCCGCTGCTCATGCCGAACAACACATTGCCGGTGGAGCTGGTGTCCAAAGCGTATTCCGTCATTTTAACGGAAACGGCGCCGGAGCCGTCGCGAACGAAGGACGACACGACACTTTTCGTGCCATCCGCGCCCGCGACCCAGTTCTCACCGGAGAACGACGCCGACTGGGCAATGCTCAGCAGCTGTTCCTGAAGCTGACTGATTTCTTCCTGGACCTTCGACTTGTCGACACCGTCCTCGGTTGCCGCGACAAGCTTGGATTTGATCTCGTCGACGACGTCGATCGCATTGTCCATGGCCGTATAGGCAGTATCGACCTTTGCTGCGCCGAGGCCGAGCGCGTCGGACACGGCGGAGAGCGCCTTGTTGTCGGACCGCATCGTGGTTGCGATCGACCAGTAGGCGGCATTATCGGATGCAGTGTCTACCCGATAGCCGGTGGAAACACTGTTCTGTGTCGTTTCGAGACTGGAGTTGATGTTGCGCAGCGTCTGAAGGGCAGACATCGCTGAATTGTTCGTATTGATGCTCGTCATGGGAAATTCGACCCGCTCTTAGAAGTTGAATGTGTTGCATCCCGGGGAACATCCCGGCCGTGGCGAGCAGCCTCATGCTTATCGACCAATGTTCGAGCAGGTCGATTCGCCATCGTTGAAAACAATTATGGTACTTAAAGGTACATTAATTATTAACGCCTGAATTATCTTTATAAAACAACATAGTGAACTAGCCCGGAGACCGTTGCAAAAAGTTTGAGATCGGCAATTGACGTGTCGGCAGGAAACTGACTATCAATATTAAATCAATTTGATTGACTTCAAAAATAAACAACAGGGGAACGATGGAATGAGATTGAGCAAGAGTGCAATCCGCAACAATTCCATGCGCGCCAGCTTTGCGGCGGCAACCGCTCTGACGGCGCTCGTCGTTTTTGGGACGGGTGGTGCAGCCGCAGAGTCGGTGCTGACGATGCATATCGAGGAGCAGAGCAGCTGGGTTCAGAACTTCAATCCGTTCGACCTTGCCGGCCGCCGACAGAGCACGATGGATTTCATCTACGAGCCCCTGGTCATCTTCAATGCCGAGGATGGCGGCAAGCCGGTGTTTCGCCTGGCGACCGACTATAAATTCTCCGAGGATATGAAATCGGTCACTTATACGCTGCGGCCCGGCGTGAAATGGTCCGACGGGCAGCCGCTGACCTCGGCCGACGTGAAATACACGATCGATCTCATGCTGAAGAACGCCGCGCTCGATACCGTCGGCGTCGGCGAGACCGTTGCCTCCGTCGAGGCGCCGTCGCCGACCGAGGTCAGGATCGATCTCAAGGCCGTCAACTCCGATTTCCCGGAAACGCTTGCAGACCTCGCCGTCGTTCCCGAGCATATCTGGAAGGATGTTTCCGATCCGGTCGCCTTCAAGAACGAGAAGCCGGTCGGGTCAGGCCCGATGACGGAGCTGCGCCGTTTCACGCCGCACGTCTACGAGCAATGCCGCAACCCGAACTACTGGGATGCCGCCTCGCTGCATGTCGATTGCCTCAGACTGCCGCAGATCTCGGGCAACGACCAGATGCTTGCCATCCTGCCGGAAGGCAATATGGACTGGATCGGCTCCTTCATTCCGCAGATCGACAAGACCTTCGTGGCGCTCGATCCCGACCATAACGGCTACTGGCAGCCGCCAGCCGAGACCGTCGCCTTCCAGATGAACTTCAAGAGCGGCAATGAGGGCAACCTCGAGGCCTACAAGGACCTGAACTTCCGCCATGCCTTCAGCCTCGCCATGGACCGCGCGTCGATGGTCGATATTGCCGGCTTCGGCTATCCTGTCGTCAACGAGCATGCGACCGGCCTGCCGCCGCGCTTCGAGACCTGGCGCAACAAGGGCGCCGAAGGCGACAAGGACGCCTTCATGGGCTTCGATACCGAGAAGGCCAACAAGATTCTCGACGATGCCGGCTACAAGAAGGGTGCTGACGGCTTCCGCACCACGCCGAGCGGCAAGCCGCTCGCCTTTCCGATCATCGTTCCGAACGGCTGGACGGACTGGATCGACGCCGTCCAGATCGCGGTCGAAGGATTGCGTGCTGCCGGCATCAACGCGTCGGTTGCCACCCCGGAATATGAACAATGGCGCAAGCAGATCATCGATGGCAGCTTCGAGGTCGTCATGAACTCCCGCGCGGACGGCGCAACACCGTTCCGCGGTTATTACCAGAGCCTGTCGACCGCCTATGGCGGGCGCATCACCGGCGCGCCCTCGCGCTATTCGAACCCGAAGCTGGACGCGCTTTTCGATCAGTATCTGAAGGCGACGTCAGAGTACGATCACAAGAAGATCTTCAACGACATCCAGCTGCTGATCGCCGATGACTTTCCTGTCGTGCCGGTATTCAACGGGCCGACCTGGTATCAGTTCTCCAGCAAGCGTTTCACCGGCTGGGTCACCGACAAGGATCCCGTCATGAACCCGGAAGATCATGACAACAACCGCATGCGCCTGATGCATCTGCTACGCCTCAAGCCGGTCCAATAAACCTCGCGGGTGCAGGAATGCGTATTTCGAGCCGGCGCCTCGGCGTCTATGCGGTCGCCCTGGCGTTCGCCATCGTCATGAACTTCATTCTTCCCCGGCTGATGCCGGGGAGCCCGGTCGATGCCATGATTGCCCAGCTCGGTCCGCGGGCGACACCTGCGGCCGTCGAGGCGATCAAGGCGCGCTTCGGCGCGGTCGACCAGCCGATGCTCTGGCAGTTCGTCGACTATGTGAAGGGGTTGGCGACCCTCGATCTCGGCGTCTCGGTCAAATATTACCCCCAGACCGTCGTCCAGGTTCTCGGCCGTTCGACGCTCTGGACAGCCTTTCTCGTCAGCACCGCGATCATCTTTTCGCTCTGCGTTGGTGTCGTGCTCGGCGCCATCTCGGCCTGGCGCCGTGGCGGACGCTTCGACACGATCGTCTCGCCGCTCTCCGTGATCATGATTTCGGTGCCGCCGGTTATCGTGGCCCTGACAACGCTTTTCGTCTTCGCGGTCTCGCTACGCTGGTTTCCTGTCGGCTATGCCTACGATCCGAACCTCGATCCCGCCTTCAATTTCACCTTCGCGGGCAGCGTGTTCATGCATGCGATCCTACCGGTCCTGACGCTTTCGCCGTTTCTGATCGGCGAGTTCCAGACGACGATGCGCTCGTCGATGATCTCGGTACTCGGCGAGGACTATGTAACCATGGCGCGAGCCAAGGGGCTCAGCCACCTCACCGTCATGTTCGGCTACGGCGCACGCAATGCCATGCTTCCCGTTTTGACCAACCTAGCGCTGATGCTCGGCGCCGTCTTCGGCGGCTCGATCGTCACCGAGATCGTCTTCAACTATCCGGGGTTGGGACTGACGCTCTATACTGCGAGCATCGCCCGCGATTACCCTGTCATCCAGGGGCAGTTGCTGCTGATGACGCTCGCGACGCTGGGCGCCAACTTCCTCGTCGACATCATCTACGGGCTCGTCGATCCCCGATTGCGGGAGGCCGTATGATGGGCTTTACGCTGCGGCCTATCCTCAGGCAGAAGAAAGCGCTGGCCGGCCTCGTCATCATCGTGGCTCTGTGGCTGATGGCGCTGTTTGCGCCGATCGTTGCGCCCGGCGAGCCTGGAGCGCGTGTCGGGCGATCGCATCAGCCGCCGTCGATCGAACATGTCATGGGCACCACGAAGATGGGGCGGGATGTCTATCGCCAGTTCGTCTGGGGCGCCCGCAGCTCTCTCTCCGTCGGCTTTGCCACGGGCATTGCCATCACCGTTCTCGGCACGGCCATCGGCCTCATCGCCGGTTATGCCGGAGGCAGGACCGATGCGGTGCTCGATCTTGCGACCAATGCCGTGCTTGTCGTGCCGAACATGCCGCTTTTGATCCTGCTCGCCTCCTTCGCCGGCACGGTTGGGCCGATGACGATCATGGCGATCATCGCGCTGACCTCCTGGCCCTGGGGTGCTCGCATGACACGCTCGCAGACCATGGCGCTTCGCAATCGTGACTTCGTCACGGCCTCCAAGATGATCGGAGAGCCGGCCTGGCGCATCATCTTCGTGGAAATCCTGCCGAACCTGACGACGCTGATCGGCATCAATCTCGTCGGCAGCATCATCTACGCCATCGTTGCCCAGACGACGCTCGAATATCTCGGCTTCGGCGATCCCCTGAAAGTCTCCTGGGGCACGATGCTCTACAATGCCCAAAATTCTTCGGCAATCATGGTTGGCGCATGGTGGGATATCGGCGTGCCGGCGCTCGGCATCGCGGTGACGGGGCTAGGTCTTGCTCTGCTGAATTTCACCTTCGACGAGATCGCCAACCCGCAGCTTCGCTCCGGCCCGGCGCTGACACGCTGGTTCCGTCTCACCCGCGCCCGCAACCGGGAACTGGAGCTCGGCCGATGAGCGACAATCTTCTGGAAATCGACAAGCTCAATGTCGACTATCTCGTCGACAAGGGAGAATTCCGCGCCGTGAAGGAGGTCTCCTTCAATATCGCCCGCGGCGAGATCTTCGGGCTCGCAGGCGAATCCGGCTGCGGCAAGAGCACGATTGCCTATGCCATCACCCGTCTTTCCAAGGCACCCGCCTGGATCAGCGGCGGCAGCATAAGGCTCGACGGACAAGATCTCCTGAGGCTGCCGGAACGCGAGTTGCAGAGAATCCGCTGGAAGCGCATCGGCATGGTCTTCCAGAGCGCGATGAATTCGCTCAATCCGCTGATGCGGGTCGAGGCGCAATTCCATGACGTTCTGCGCCGGCACACCGGTTGCTCACATGAGGAATCAAGGGCTCGGGCTGAGGAGATGTTCCGCCTCGTCGGCATTCCCACGCATCGCATCGGCGATTACCCGCACCAGTTCTCGGGTGGCATGCGCCAGCGCATCGTCATCGCCATCTGCCTGGCGCTGAGGCCCGAGTTCATCATCATGGATGAGCCGACGACGGCTCTCGACGTGGTTGTGCAGCGGGAGATCCTCGAGCAGGTCGTCGATTTGCAGCGGAGCTATGGTTTCTCGGTGCTCTTCATCACCCATGACCTGCATCTGATGGCGCAGCTCTGCCAGCGCATCGGCGTCATGCTGAACGGTGAACTCGTCGAAGTCGGCGATGTACGCCAGGTCGCAGAGGCGCCGCTGCACGATTACACCCGCAAGCTTTGGAATGCCATTCCCCAGCTTCCGGGCAATCCGCATCACTCGGGAGTCTTGGCATGAAGGCGGAGACAAATCCTGTTGTCACCGACGCCGTGATCCGGCTCGAAAACATCCAGCGTAATTTCGGCCCGGTACACGCGCTGAAAGGTGTGTCCTTCTCGCTCTTTCCCGGTCGGGCCTTGGCGCTGGTCGGCGAATCCGGCTGCGGCAAGACGACTTGCGCCCGCATCATCGCGCGCTTGGACAAGCCGACGGGCGGCAAGCTGTTTTTCCGCGGGCAGGATCTGACCGCCCGCGGCGAGGCGAAGGATGAGCATCAGTACCGCAGGGCGGTGCAGATGGTCTTCCAGGATCCGTTCTCGTCGCTCAACCCGGCCTTTACGGTCAGCCATCATCTGGCGCGGCCGCTGCAATTGTATCGGCAGAGCGGCTTCAGGACGGATCTTGCCGAAGAGATTGCCCGCCTGCTGACAAGCGTCGGGCTGGAGCCCGATTTGACCAGGCAGAAATTCCCGCATGAACTCTCCGGCGGCCAGCGGCAGCGGGTGAATATCGCGCGGGCGCTAGCCGTCGCGCCGAGCGTGCTGGTCGCCGATGAGCCGACCTCGATGCTCGATGTCTCCATCCGCAAGGACATTCTCGATCTGCTGGCGACAGTGAAACGCGAAAACGACCTGGCCATGCTCTATATCACGCACGACATCGCGACGGCAGCGCATGTGGCCGAAGAGATCGTCGTCATGTTCGCCGGCCAGATGGTCGAATGGGGCGATACCGATACGGTTCTGTCCGATCCGCGCCATCCCTATACAAGGTTGCTGCTTTCGGCCGTTCCGGACGGCAGCAGGCCCTTCGTGACCGGCGGAAGCGCGCGTTTCCTCGAACAGGCGGAAAAGGTACGCTCGCTCAGCCGTCCTGAATCGACTGTCATCGAGCAGGTCGGCTCCAACCATTTCATGCGCGCACTCGGCGTTTCCAGCTGAAGGATGGCAAAGTGGATTATCTCGTCAACCTCTCCACCCTGCCGCAGGACGATCAGTCGCCCGAACGAATGGGGCGCGAGGATGTGGTGATCCGGCGGGCCCTGCCGCCGGAATTCCGGCTGATCACCGGCTGGATCGCAGAACAATTCGGCGAGGGATGGGCGAGCGAGGCCTCCGTCGCGATGACCCGCCAGCCGCCGAGCTGCTTCATCGCCACGCGCGAGCAGAAGCTCGTCGGTTTTTCCTGCCATGAAGCCACGGCGCGCGGCTTCTTCGGACCGACCGGCGTCGACGAAGGCCTTCGCGGGCTCGGAATCGGCCGGGCATTGCTTTTTGCCAGCCTGAACGACCTGAAAGCGATGGGCTATGCCTATGCGATCATCGGCGATGTCGGCCCTTCTGCCTTTTACGAAAAGGCCGTCGGGGCCATGCCAATCCCCAATTCCGCTCCCGGCATTTACGCCGGAATGCTCAAGACCTGATCTTCAGAAGGAAGAGTGACCATGCCCATATCGCGACCGAAAGCCCTGCGGCTCGAAACCCTTTGGAACCCGCCTGCGGACGGGAAGGAGTTTTCCTACGTCCTGCGCCTCAAGAACCTCGGCACCGAGCCGCTTTCGAATTTCTCCCTCTGCGTCAGCGGCCCGGGTCGTGTCGATCCGGCCGGGCGCGTCGAAGGCGCCACGGTTTCGAAGCGGCTTTCGAATTTCACCGAATTCCAGCCGCCTGATAATTTCGTTCTCGGCGCCTGCGAGACGTGGACGATATCGGTCTACGCGCTGAGCTGGCAGTTCCGCCACTGGACGGACGGTGCGACGAGCGGTTATCTCGCTCTGGCCGATGGCAGCACGATCGTGCTCACAATAGAGCCGACGCGATCTTCGGTCAGCAACGCGCCATTGAAGCGTGGCGCCGAGATCTATCCGGTGCCCGTCAATGCGCCCGTTCAAGTGTCGATCATCCCCTGGCCGAACCATGTGTCCGTCACTTCCCGACGTCCGCTGCCGGCCGGTTTTGCGCCGCAGGCACAAAGCGCTGCAGGGGAGGCAGCAGCCCGCGGCTTCGCAGCGCTGGTCGAACATCTCTTCGCCGTCGAAGGCATCGTGCGGAGCGAGGCGGAAGGCGCGGTTCTGGTTGCCCTGAAGGATGCCGGCGGCTTCGGGCCAGAGGCCTATCGGCTGACCTTCGAGGGTGAGGCGATCACGATCGAGGCAAGCAGCCAGACCGGCTTCCTCTACGGCCTCGTCACACTCGGCCAGATCTGGCGCGGTGCAAGGCTGCATCCCGAGGTCTTCCAATTTCCGGCATCCGGCGAGATCGTCGATGAGCCGTCAATGGGCTGGCGCGGCCTGCATCTCGACGTCGCCCGCCAGTTCTACGGTGCGGCCGAGGTCAAGAAGCTGCTGGCGGTGCTTGCCTGGAACAAGCTCAACCGTTTCCACTGGCACCTTTCCGACGACGAAGCGTGGCGCGTCGAGATCGACGCCTATCCTGATTTGACCGCGGTCGGCGCCTGGCGCGGCCACGGCCTGGCCGTTCCGCCGCTGCTCGGTTCGAGCCCGGCCCGCACCGGGGGTTATTACACCAAGGCTGCAATCCGCGAGATCGTCGCCCATGCCAAGAGCTTCGGCGTGGAGATCGTGCCGGAGATCGATGTCCCCGGCCATTGCTACGCCATGCTGCAGGCGATACCGGAGCTGCGCGATCCGGCCGAGGTCGGCAGCTATTATTCGGTTCAGGGCTTTCCCGACAATTGCATCAATCCGGCCCGCGAGAAGACCTATGAGATCATCGAGACGATCCTCTTGGAACTCATCGAGCTCTTTCCGTTCAAGACCATCCATCTCGGCGCTGACGAAGTTCCGCTTGGCGCATGGTCCGGCTCGCCGGAAGCGCTCGAGCGCCTGCGCAGCGTGGCGGGCGACGAGGTTGCCGATGCGCATGCCAAGCGGCTGAACGTCGTGACCAATACCCACGGTGCCGACGACATCCACGGCTCGGGTGCCGCCATCCTGCAGGCGGAGTTCCTGAACCGTGTCCAGCGCTTCCTTGCGAGCAAGGGCTGCATCACCGGCGGCTGGGAAGAGGCGGCCCACGGCGATGTCATCGACAAATCGAAAAGCTATCTCTGCAGCTGGCGCAATGTCGAGGTCTCGGCCGAACTTGCCGAACGCGGCTACGAAATCGTCGTCTGCCCCGGACAGGTCTACTACCTCGACATGGCGCTCAGGCCCGACTGGGATGAACCCGGCGCCAGCTGGGCGGGGACTTCAGATGCCGAGAAGCTCTACAATTTCGATCCCATCGGCGGCTGGACGGCAGAGCAGAAACAGAAACTCCTCGGCATCCAGGCCTGCATCTGGTCCGAGCCGATGACGGATCGCGCCGTTTTCGACCGCCTCGTCTTCCCACGCCTTTCCGCGCTTGCCGAAACAGGCTGGACGAAGCCTTCGTCCAAGTCGTGGGAGCGCTTCAGGGCGCTCGCAGGACTAATGCCGCTGCTCTATGGGCTGCAGCAGTCGTAGCGCTCGATTGGGGCCGCGGGTTTTGATTTGAGGATCACCCTCGCCATCGCCGGAGGCGGTGATGGCGGGGGGATACTGACATCGCTTTCAAAGGGTATTGTCAGGTGCCGCTTCATCTGCCGCGGGCAGCTCGCATTCGGGTGCGGCGATACGAATAGGACGAGTTCCAATCGGCGCGCCGGTCGCGCGGTCGATGGTGACGGGATCGATCTCGGTTCCGGTCTCGGCGTCGAAGAAGCGGGTGACTGCACCGCCGCTGCGGTGCTTGCGGCCCCAGGCGCCGATTGCAAATAGCACCGGCAGAAAATCGCGGCCGGCTTCCGTCAGCACATATTCGTCGCGCGGCGGACGCTCGGAATAGCGACGCTTTTCCAGCAATCCCTCCTCGGTCAGCGATGATAGCCGCCCCGTCAGCATTGTCGGGACGATGCCGAGGCTTTTGCGAAATTCATCGAAGCGGGTCAGCCCCGCATGGGCGTCGCGCATGATCAGCATGCTCCACGCATCGCCGACGAGCGCCAGGCTGCGGGCGATTAGGCAGGGCTGTTCGGAAAGATTCTTCATGTCGATATCTTTTTAGTAGTGACTTGCTATCGATTTGATAGTAACAGAATGCGCATGGATGTTCCACCACAAAAATGAAGGCAGACGTCAATGAGCAAGAGAGAACGCGGCATTGCCCTGGTCACCGGGGCCTCCTCCGGCATCGGGCTGGTGACGGCGAAGGCGCTGCGGCGCGACGGTTGCCGGGTGTTCGGCACCAGCCGAAAGCCGATGGCCGACACCCCCGACGGCATCACCATGCTGGTCTGCGACGTCATCGACGATCAATCCGTGCAGAGCGTCGTCGACGAGGTTCTGAAACGCACGGGACGGATCGACCTTCTGGTCAACAATGCCGGGATCGGCCTGCTCGGCGGCGCCGAGGAATCGACGACGGCGCAGGCCAAAGCCGTATTCGACGTCAACGTCTTCGGCACGATGCGCATGACCAATGCGGTGCTGCCGGTGATGCGGCGGCAGCGCAGCGGCCGGATCATCAACCTGAGCTCGATCCTTGGGCTGATCCCGGCGCCCTTCAACGCGCTCTACGCTGCGACCAAACACGCGATCGAAGGCTATTCGGAATCCCTCGACCATGAAGTGCGCACACAGGGCATCCGCGTCGTGCTAGTCGAACCGGGTGTCACCCGCACCTCCTTCGAGGAGAACATCACGCGCCCCGACCGGCCGCTTGCCGTCTATGATGCAGTGCGCGCCGATGCGGAGAAGCTGATGCGCGAGATCGTTTCAAAAGGCGATGCGCCCGAGGTGGTCGCCGCAACCGTCGTCAAGGCCGCCAACGCGCCATCGCCGAAGAGACGCTACACGGCCGGGAAAGCAGCAGGGCAGGTGCGTTTCATCCGCCGCTTCCTGCCCGAATCCTTCGTCGACAAGAGCCTCCGGAAATTCAACAAACTTCCTGATTGATCCTGGCTTGCCGCATTGTCGGCTCATCACAAAAACGAAAGTTCGCCCTCATGAAAGCATTCCTGATCGATCGCTACAAGAAAGGCGGCGCCCTCAGGCTCGGCCAGAGCCCTGAACCGCAGCTGCGCGAGAATGACGTCATGGTCGAGATCCATGCCGCCAGCGTGAACCCGCTGGATGCCAAGATCCGGGACGGAGAGTTCAAGCTGATCCTGCCTTACCGGCTTCCGTTGGTGCTCGGCAACGATGTCGCCGGCGTCGTCGTGCGGGTCGGCGCCAATGTCCGGCAATTCAAACCCGGCGACGCGGTCTATGCGCGTCCCGGCAAGGATCGCATCGGCACATTCGCCGAGTATATCGCCATCGACGCTGCCGATGTTGCGCTGAAGCCCGCCAATCTCAGCATGGAAGAGGCCGCATCCATTCCGCTTGTGGCGCTGACCGCATGGCAGGCGCTGGTCGAGCGCGCCAAGCTGCAGAAGGGGCAGAGGGTGCTGATCCATGCGGGCTCCGGCGGCGTCGGCACCATCGCCATCCAGCTTGCCAAACATCTCGGCGCCCATGTGGCGACGACCGTGAGCACGGCAAATATCGATCTGGTGAAAAGCCTCGGCGCCGACGTGGTGGTCGATTACAAGAAAGACGACTTCCAGACGGTGCTGAAGGGCTATGACGTCGTGCTGAACAGCCTCGGCAAGGAGACGCTGGAGAAATCGCTCGCCGTCCTGAAGCCCGGCGGCAAGCTGATCTCGATATCAGGTCCGCCCGATCCCGATTTCGCCAGGGAAAACGGCTTCGGCTGGTTGCTGCAGCAGGTCATGCGCCTCTTGAGCTTCGGCATCCGTCGGAAATCGAAACGCCGGGGGATCGGCTATTCCTTCCTCTTCATGACGGCAAACGGCGCGCAGCTCGGCAAGATCACTTCGCTGATCGAGGCGGGCGCCATCCGCCCCGTCATCGACCGGGCCTTCCCGTTCGAGAAGACCAACGAGGCGCTGGACTATGTGGAGACAGGCCGCGTCAAGGGCAAGGTCGTCATCGCGGTGAAGTGAGGCCTTGGAAGGCCGAAGAGCCCTCGGCTTAGCCGAGCGGCTTTTGCAGGACGTCGAAGCGCGGATTGGTTTCCGAAAAGAGAAGTGCGGTCGAGCGAAGGGGCTTCACTGTCTTTGCCGGTAGGCAGAGGGTGTGACGCCTGTGCCCAACTTGAAAGCCCGTGTCATGTGGCTCTGGCTGCTGAAGCCGCAGGCCGAAGCGATCTGCGCGATCGGGTCCATGCCTGATAACATCGATTTGGCGCGCTCGACACGCCGGTGAGCCACCCAGCCATGCGGGGACACACCATAACTTGCCCGGAACATCCGCTGAAAATGAAAGGCGCTGAGCTGCCCGATCGCCGCCAGATCCTGCAATCGGATTGTCTCACCGAGATGGGCCTCGATATACTCCAGACTCCGGCGCCGCACATGAGGAGCGAGCCCGCCGCTGATCGCGCAGGGACGCACCCCTCCATAACGAGTATCAACGAAGAAATCGTTGATCGTCTGTGCCATCGCTTCTTCAGCCAGCAGATGACTGCCCGCCACGATCGCTTGTGTCATCTGCCGAAGCGTGCGCGCCAAGGCAGGTGCATCTGCGAAGGTCACTTCGGGAAGAGCCATGAGCCGAGCATCGCGGTCAAATGTCTCGGCAAACATCCGGCGCATCTGGTCGTCGGGAACATACAGATGGACGAATTGGGAGAAGTCGGTGATTTCCCATTCGGACGAGTGCTCCTGTGGCATGATGCACAGCACTCCCGGACGGCCGCGAGCGGCGGGGCTGCCATCCAGACGACGCGTTCCGGCGCCGCCCCTGAGATAAAGACTGAACGTATGACCGTTTGGCCGCTGATAGCTCATCCTGTCGTGTGCATTGCTCCAGATGGCAGCTGATCGTCCGAATCCCAAATCGATGGACTGTGACATCCGCGCAGTGGGAGATGCGGATAGAAACCCGAAAACCGAGGGGTGACTATATTTCACCAATTCTTCCCCACACCTGACCATGCCGCGCGAACAATACCGGCGGACGACCCGCATGGCGAGCCGGAAGTCCGGGCAATTCGATTTCATAGCAAGAATCTGCAAGAGGCCTGCTCACGGTTCGCCTATTGGTCGGGAAAACGAGGATCACTCCATGGCAAATGCCGCTCTTTTCATCGCGACCGTGCTCATATGGGGGACGACTTGGATCGCCATTGCGATGCAGGTCGGTCCCGTGCCGGTCTTGGTCTCGGTCTTTTACAGATTTGCGGTCGCAGCCGTGATCCTCGTCGCCATCCTAGTTGTCATGCGGCAGCTCAAGCTGCCTGCCTTGCGCGATCAACCTTTCATCCTTGCGCAAGCGCTCTGCCTGTTTAGCCTCAATTTCATCTGTTTCTACAACGCCGCCGCCTCTATCCCGTCCGGGCTGATCTCCGTGATCTTCTCGCTCGCAACGATCTACAATGCCGTCAATGCGCGCCTCTTCTTCGGCGACCGCATTACAGGCCGCACGCTTCTCGCAGCGGCGCTCGGAGCAACCGGGCTTCTGCTCCTTTTCGGACAGGACGTTATCGTCGATTTCGATATGGGCACGTTGAAAGGGATCGGGCTCGCAGCGCTCGGCACGCTGTTCTTCTCGCTGGGCAATATGGCATCGCGTCGAAACAGCGCGGTCGGAATCTCGCCGCTGACCGCCAATGCCTGGGGGATGACCTATGGCGCGATCATCCTCCTCTTCCTGATTGCCGTGACGCAAACGCCGATCGTGGCACCGCCCAGCATCACCTATCTTGCCGCGCTGCTCTATCTCTCGGCAATCGGATCGGTGATCGGCTTCACCACCTACCTGATGCTGGTGTCCCGCATCGGCTCCTCACGCGCTGCCTATGCCACAGTCCTGTTCCCGATCGTCGCCCTGTCGTTGTCGACGGTCTTCGAGGGCTACCATTGGAGCGGTCTGGGCCTGGTCGGCCTGGCGCTGACGCTTCTCGGGAACGTGGTCATCTTTGCGCGACCTCTAGCCCGTCGCCCGCCGCAGTCAGATGCGAGGCTGCCCGCAGGCGGATGAGGGGCCGGCGTCGGCAATCTGACTAGGCTCTAGCCGAGCGGCTTTTGCAGAACGTCGAAGCGCGGATTGGTTTCGGAAAAAATCGGCAGGGCGGCGGCGCCGAGAATTGCCGTATCCTTGCCGGTCATGCCGATCATCACCCGAGGTACCGTCCGCTGCTGGTTGGGATCGATCGGGGTGTGCAGCGGCTCCAGCCGCTCTGCAAGCCGAAGCATCAGCGATGTCGATATGCTGCCGCCGAGCACGATGGTCTGCGGATCGAAGGCCAGTTCCAGAAAATCGACGGTCTGCCGCAGCGGTTGGACGGCCTGATCCAGCCAGGTATCAAGACCTTCGCCGCCCTTGGCGATCAGCGCATCGAGATCGTCGGGCGACAGCTCCTCGGCGTTGGTAATGCCCATGAATTCGTAGGCAACGGCCGGCGAGACGTAGCGATCCAGACAGCCGCGCTTGCCACAGCTGCAGAGCTTGCCATGCGGTTCGACGATGATATGGCCGATCTCGCCGGCATTGTTGCGGCTGCCCTTGTAGAGGTGTCCGTCGAGGAACATTCCGGCGCCGATGCCGCCGCCGCCCGCAAGAAACAGATAGACGAAGCTGGCGAGACCGCGGGCGACACCGTGAAGACGCTCGCCGATCGCGGCTGCCGTCGCATCGTTCTCAACGAGCACCGGCACTTTGACCCGCTGTTCGAGCTCATGCCCGACAGGAAAACCCTGCCAGCCGGGCAGGTTCAGCGGGCTGAGCGAGGTGGTGCCACCATCGGCATAGCGGCCGGGCAGGGCCATCCCGACGCCGAGCAGCCGGTTCCGGTCGAATGCGAAGGCCTGCTGAAGATCCTCGACTATTGCTTGGAGCGCCGGCATGGCCCGTTGCGGATCCGGCTGTTCGACATGCCGCTCGATGCGCGCGCAGACGGCACCGGAGAGATCCGTCAGAACGCCGCTTGCGCGCTGGCGGCCAAGTTCGAGGCCGATCGAGTAGGCGCCGCGCGGATTGATGGTGTAGGGGATGATTGGCTGGCCGCGCGCCAGCTTCTGCGCCTCGGATGGGACGAGAAGGTGCGACCTCTCCAGTTCCTCGACGATGTTCGATACGGTCTGGGCAGTCAACGCCGTCATCCGGGCGATCGCCGCGCGCGACAAGGGACCATTCATGCGGACAGCCTCGATCACCACACGCCGGTTGTGAGACTTGGCCTGCTCGAGATTCGTACCGGAAATCGCCTTCATGTCGCCTTCAAAGAAATGGTGCGTCACCCTTGTCACAAGACGAACACCGATGAAAGCCACATTCTTCGTCACGTCCTCTTTGCCGATCGCGCCGGCTAATGGGCTTTGCCTCTATGCAGGAGGCCGATGATCGCTATCCCCGCCAATCCAGTGACGGCGCTCAGGATCGCGGTTCCTGAATAGCCTGTCACATAGGTGCCGGCGGCAAAGACCAGCGCGCCGATCCCGGCGCTGGCAAAGATATTGACGGAGATCAGCGCACTGCCGAGCCCCGGTCGGTCGGCGATCAGATCCTGCAGATAGGTGATCGGAATGCTGATGATCGCCGACGCTCCCATGCCTGCAAGCAAGGTTAGCGCATAGAGGTGCCACGGCTCTGAGGCAAAGCCAAGCAGGCTGAGGAACACGGCATAGATGATGGTACCAGCGGCAAGCGCTGTCATCTGGCCGGCCTTGCGCGCGATCCGCGACCAGACGATGATGAAGACGACTTCCAGCAATGCGACGATGCCGACGAGAATGCCGACGTCGCTCAGCCTGCCATGCGCAGCACCAGTGGCGATCAATGGCAGAAGGGCGTCATTGAGATGCAGCGTGCTGGTGATCAGCGCTACCCCGCAAATATGCGCCGAGATGCGCGGCGAAACCACCTGGCGAAGCGCGCCGAGATAGCTGAGATGATGAGCCGCAGCCATCTCCGTTCCCGTCCGCTTCGGCAGGGCGAAGACGATGATCCCCTGGCAGAGCAGGCATGAGATGCTGGCAAAGAGGTAGGCCGGCAGCATGCTCGATGCGCCAGAGAGCAGCAGGCCGGTTATCCCGGGGATCAGCACCCAGGACAGCGAGATCATGGCGCGCACGCCCGAGTTGGCCGTCACCATGTCCCTTCGGTTCATGCCGTGCATCGCTGCACGCGCATTGGCAAACAGCAGCGAGTTCAGCGCCCCGTAGATCGGCAGGGGCAGCAACCCGCTGATAACGAATATGGCCGCAGTCGGAAAGGCGTAGACCATGCCGTAGCCGACGATGCCGAAGAGGCAGGCGCCGATCATCGTCGACCGGTACTCGCCAAGCCGGTCGGCGAGATTGCCGAGCAGGATGCTGATGACGACGTTCACCGCCGCCGAGACGAAACTCAGGGAGGAATAGAGGCCGTCGCTCAAGCCCAGTTCACGGATACCCACGACCGAACGGTAAGGTGCGGTCATCGCCCCCGCCATTCCGAAGGTGAAAATGGCGATCATGCTGGCGCGGATCGCCGGATTGCGGAAGACGTCGGGAAAAAGTCGGCTCATGCGGTTATCGATCAGAAGTAAGCCGGCTTCACAACCTGCTCCTCTCGTCTTCCTCTGGAGCAATTCCAGGAAAAATGCGAAGCGGTTTTTCGTCCGGAATTGCTTAAAAACAAAAAGTTAGAGCGGTTCTGCGGTTCCATGAAAAGTTGAACCGCTCTGGGTTTCAGTAATGTTCCGATTGCGAGAAGGTCCGCGCGAGCTCGGCCTGGCCTGCCGTGAGTCCACAGTCGACTGGCAGGCAGATGCCGGTGATAGAGGCGGCCTGGGGACCCGCGAGGAAGGCCACGGCATTGGCAACATCTTTCGGATCGACGACCCGCTGTAGCGGATACCAGCGGCGTGCTTCCTCGAAAACGTTGGGATTGGCGCTCGCACGGGCTTCCCAGGCCTGCGTCTTCACCGTGCCGGGTGCGACGGCGTTGGACCGGATCCCGAACTTGCCGTATTCCACGGCGACCAGCCGGGTGAAATGCAGAAGGCCGGCCTTGGCGGCGCTATAGGCGGGGTGTCCGAAGACATGCATGCCGTTGACCGAGGCGATGTTGACGACGGAACCCTTGGAAACCGTCAGCATGGGCTCGAATGTGCGGAAACATAAGAATGCCGCTTCGAGATTAAGCGCAACGTCCGCCCGCCAGATCTCGGGCGTCGTGTCGTGCAGGCTGGTGGCGCGGGCAGCACCCGCATTGTTGACTAGGGTTCGAACCACGCCGACGTCGGCGGCGCGTCTTGCCAATTCGGCAATGCTCGTCTCGCTGGTCACATCGCACTGGACGGCGACGAAGCGATTGCCCGGCCCGAGCTTCAATGCCACGGCAGCCGCAGCCTCCGCATCGATGTCGGCGAGCAACACGATGTCGTGGTCATCGGCGAGCCGTGCGGCGATCGCCGCGCCGATATCGCCTGCAGCGCCGGTAACGATGGCTATCGACTGCGTCATTTTCTGTCGCTCCCGTTCATGAACCTCAATCTCCAAGCAATTGCCGGTCGTCGCCGTCGCGGTGAATGACCAGCTGTTGCTTGATGCGCCGAAGCGTGGTCGTCGCCTTTGGCTGAACGGCGTAGGCGACCAGGCTCGACAGGATATCGACCGTCGCGATGTAGGCGATGCGCGTCGAGGTCGGACGATAGATATTGCTGCCTTCGGGAAGATCGATCGGCACGACGATTTCGGCAGCCTTGGCAACCGGGCTGTCCGTCTGGGTGAGCGCGATCGTCTTCACCTTGGTCTGGCGGGCAAGCTCGAAGGCCCGCACCAGCTCCATATTGCGCCCTGAGAAGGACGAGCCGATCAACACGTCGCCCGGCTTTGCCGCGGCAGCCATCATCAGCTGCATGCTGTGGTCGGAACTTGCCGTGATGCGAAGCCCGAGACGGAAGAGGCGGTTCTGGAGCTCGTCGGCGATCATCGACGAATTGCCGCCCGACCCGAACGCATAGATCATATCGGCCTTGGCGATATGCGAAACGGCGGATTCGATCGCCGCAAGATCGAGCGACCGATGCAGGAGAAAGAGCGCGTTCTGGGCCTTGGTGATGATATCCTGTGCGACATCGGCCGGATCGGTGCTTTTCGATTCCGGGTTCAGATACCGCACCCCGATATGGGCGGTACGGGCGAGTTGCACCTTGAAGTCGGAAAAGCTCTCGCAACCGAGCCGCCGGCAAAAGCGGGTAACGGTCGGCGGCGATACCTCGGCCCGTTCCGCGAGCTCGATGATCGAGGCATTCACGGCAAACTCGAAATCGTTGACGATGATCTCCGCGATGCGGCTCTCGGAGGGAGAGAGCCTGCTCTTGTCTTCCTGCAGCGTTGAAAAGATATCCAAGCCCGTCCCCCCCGATGGTTCTCTACTTATCCTTCTTCTTATAGGCCACGCAGTCGATCTCAACCTTGCAATCAACCATCATCGACGATTGCACACAGGCGCGTGCCGGTGGATGTTCGCCGAAATACTCCTGATAGATCTTATTGAAGGTCCAGAAGTCGCGCGGATCATCGAGCCAGACGCCGACACGCACGACGTCTTCGACGCCGTATCCGGCCTCGTCGAGGATCGAAAGGACATTGGCGATCGTCTTGTGGGTCTGGGCAATGATGTTGCCGTCGATGATTTCGCCGTCTTCCATCGCAACCTGGCCGGAAACATACAGCCAACCGTCGGCTTCGACCGCACGTGCGAAAGGCAGCGCCTTGCCGCCGGCGCCCGTTTGAACAGTGCCATAGCGCTTGATGGGCATGCTAAAGTCCTTGCAAATTATTTTCTTGATAAGTTGACAAGTGACCATAGAAAGCAGAATTTGACCAGTGAAAAACACGATTTATGAAAAGAATTTCAATCTGGGGCAGATATGCGCGATCCTTTCAAGAATCCTTTCCCGTCCGACAGCGCCCGGCACGCTATCTGGGAGATGCTCGTTCCGCGCGATATCGATGCCTTTCTGGCCGCCGATTGGTCGATGGTCGAGCATGACTTCGTGGAAGAGGGTTTCATCGGCATTGACGGCCAAAAGGAAGTCAGCCCCGACAAGTGGCGCCTCGCATTTCCGACGCTCTCTGCCTATCGCCAGGAATGGCTGAGGCAGGCGGAGGATTTCGCCAAACAGAGTTTCGCAGAAGATGCGCGCACAGCGATCTTCACCACAACGACGCTGGAAGATATCGAAATCGAAGGCGACATGGCGCTTGTCCGCAAGAAATTCGACGGCGGCATTTCCAAGGCTGACGGCAGCAGAGACGTCATGCAGTGGCAGACGCTCTATTATTGCAGGCTTCACCAAGGACGCTGGAAGATCTCAGGTTTCACCGGCTACCTGCCGAACCCGATGGGTTGAAGCAAGGGCCGATAACACGAAGGCGACTTTCTTGCGCATTTTCACGGCAGCACTGGCGACCGAGACCAACACTTTTTCCCCGATCTGCGTGGATCGTCGCGCATTCGAAGCCTCTCTTTATGCCCCGCCTGGCCAGCATCCCGAAACGCCGACGCTTTGCACCGCGCCGATCACCGTCGGAAGGCGCGTCACTGCCGAAAAGGGTTGGGAGCTGATCGAGGGAACCGCCACCTGGGCCGACCCGGCAGGCCTCGTCAACCGGGCGACCTACGAGGAATTGCGTGACGAAATCCTCGGCCAACTCAGCGCAGTAATGCCTGTCGATGCTGTCGTCATGGGCCTGCATGGCGCCATGGTGGCCGCAGGATACGAGGATACCGAAGGCGATCTTCTCTCGCGCATCCGCGAGATCGTCGGGCCTGATGTCCTCATCTGCGCCGAGCTCGATCCGCACAGCCATCTCACCGCAAAACGTGTCGCCGCTCTCGATTTCGCCGTCTATTTCAAGGAGTTTCCGCATACGGACTTCGTCGACCGCGCCGAGGATCTCTGGCGCATGACGGTCGAAACGCTCGAAGGCCGGATCAAGCCTGTTATGTCGGTATTCGACTGCAAGATGATCGACGTCTTCCCGACATCGCGCGAGCCCATGCGTTCCTTCGTCGACAAGATCATGCAGATCGAGACCGATGATCCGGACGTCTTGTCGATCTCGGTGATCCACGGCTTCATGGTGGGCGACGTTCCCGAAATGGGAACGAAGCTGCTTGTCGTGACTGATAATAAGCCGGAGAAGGGCGCGGCTTTGGCGCGTGAGCTCGGCCTTGAGCTATTTTCGAAGCGCGGCACCTTCATGGTCCCGCAGATCGACGAGAAGGAAGCCGTCTCGCGCGCGATGGCTGCCACCGCATGGCCTGTTGTCATCGCCGATGTCTGGGATAATCCGGGTGGCGGCACGGCAGGGGATGCGACGGTTATCCTCGGAGAGCTCATGGCCCGCGGCATCACGAGTGCAGCGATCGGCACCATCTGGGATCCGGTGGCCGTCCAGATTTGTTTTGCGGCGGGCGAGGGGGCAGAAATTCCATTGCGCTTCGGCGCCAAGTCGGCGCCGGGCACCGGCAATCCCATCGACGGCACCGTGAAGGTCGTCAAGCTGGTGAAGAATGCCGAGATGCAGTTCGGCGAGAGCCTCGCACCTTTCGGCGATGCCGTACATATCGTGCTTGGCGGCCTGGACATCATCCTCAATTCGACGCGCGCTCAAAGCTTCGATCCGAGCCTTTTTTCGGCGATGGGCATCGATCCCGCCAGGCAGAAGATCCTGGTAATCAAATCCACCAACCACTTCTTCGCATCCTTCTCGAAGATCGCGGCCGAGATCCTTTACTGCTCCGCCGGAACGCCCTATCCCAATAATCCGGCGACGACGCCGTACAAGCGGGCACCGAAGACCATATGGCCGATCGTCGCCGAACCACACGGACCAGAACGCGGAGCCGCCTAGATGCATGACAACAGGTTTGCCGTCGTCGCCAAGGCAGGAGACAGGATCGCCGATCTCTCGACGCCGCGTCCTGTGATCGACGAAGACAGGCTGGCTGCAAACATAGACCGTGTTCAGTCCTATATGGATCAGCACGGGCTGAACTTCCGCCCGCATATCAAGACGCACAAGATCCCGGCTCTCGCCGTCGCGCAGGTTGCCGCCGGCGCCAAGGGCATCAATTGCCAGAAGGTGACGGAAGCAGAAGTCTTTGCCGAAGCCGGCTTCGAGGACATCCTCATCACCTTCAATATCCTCGGACCGCAGAAGCTCGAGCGACTGGCCAAGTTGAACGAGAGAATTTCGGCCCTCAAGGTCGTCGCCGACAGCGAAGTGACGATCGACGGGCTGGCGGCGCATTTCTCCGGCCACAAGCCACTGAACGTACTGGTCGAATGCGACACCGGCGGCAGCCGCTGCGGCGTGCAGACACCGGCAGAAGCGGCTTCGCTCGCCAGGCGCATCACCGCTGCCGACGGCCTCACCTTCGGCGGCATCGTGACCTATCCGAAGCCGCAATCGGCCGCCGCCGTGGAGGCCTTCATCACCGAAACGCTCGAGCAGCTGACATCGGAAGGCATAACCTGCCCGATCGTCAGCAATGGCGGAACGCCGAGCCTCTTCGAGGCGCATCTCGTCACCTCAGCCACGGAACACCGCGCCGGCACCTATATTTACAACGATCGCCAGATGGTGCGCATGGGCCATTGCACCGAGGACGATTGCGCCATGCATGTGCTGGCAACCGTCGTGTCGCGGCCAAACGCCGACCGCGCCGTCATCGATGCCGGGTCGAAGGCGCTAACCTCGGATCTGCAGAGCTTCAGCGATTTCGGCCTGGTGGTCGACTATCCCGACGCGCGCATCACCAGCCTCTCGGAAGAGCACGGCGTGATCGACCTGTCCAATTGCACCGGCCCCCGGCCTGAGATCGGCGAGAAGCTGTTCATCATCCCGAACCACACCTGCGTCGTGTCGAACCTGTTCGACACCATGGTCTTCCATCGGGGCGGCGTCGTCACCCGCGTCGAAGAAGTCGCCGCCCGCGGCCTCGTCTGGTAGGGGTCGGTTCCGATTGAAGGCGAAGTGGCCCGATCACCTAAGACCGCAGTGATTGGCTGATTGCCCGCGGTCCCGGTATCAGCAAGAATGCAGTCGCTGATATGGCAAGACATGACATCAGCTTGGCACCGACAGATGACCGATTTGGGGCCGGAAGGAGACCTGGCCGCATCTGGAGAGTTAGCCAGAAATGCAGACTTAGCGCAGTTGCAGTTCGGGTCCCCCCCGGACAGAACTGGCCACTTCCGCCGAGGCCCCCGCTCGCCGCCCCTCACCAGTCGTTCAAGAATTCCGTGTCGTCCACCTCGACGCCGCCGGTCACAAAGAAGGATGACGGCTCGATGGAGGTGGCGATCGCCTGGACATTCCCTCTTTACCACTTGTTGACTCACCCGCGGTTGAACAATAACTTGTGAATTCAGTCGTTAGGCTTGTCCTCACATGGCGGATCACTCTCTTCAGCGTCGCCTTGCTGCCATCGTCGTTGCCGATGTGGTGGGATATTCACGCCTGATGGAGGCTGATGAAGCCGCAACGCTGGCGAACCTCAGGGAGCTCCGTTCAGGCGTTATCGAGCCGGCTGTGATGCGCCACCACGGTCGCATCTTCAAGGTCATGGGCGACGGATTCCTAATCGAATTCGGTAGCGCGGTGGACGCGGTCGCAGCAGCGTTGGAAATGCAACGGGCGGCCACCGCTGTTGAGGCTTCCGGAGACCGGCGCCTGCTTTTGCGTGTAGGCGTCAATCTGGGAGATGTCATTGACGACGGTTCAGACGTCCTCGGCGACGACGTCAATGTCGCGGCGCGCCTCCAGACGCAGGCCGCACCGGGAGGTATCTGCATTTCAGCCAATGTTCACGGCGAGATCGACGGCAAGATTAGCGACCGGTTCTTTGATGCAGGCGAACGCTACCTGAAGAACCTGACTCGCCCGGTCCACGTGTGGCATTGGCCGGATGCGCTGCAGAGCATATTGCCGCTGCCCGAATGTCCCTCGATCGCTGTATTGCCATTCACGAATATGAGTGGGGATGAAGCGGACGCGCCTTTCGTCGACGGCTTGACCGAAGACCTGATCACCGACCTCTCCCGTACGGCTGGTCTGTTCGTCATCGCGCGCAATTCCGTGTACGTCTACAAGGGCAAGCCGGTCGACGTACGGCTGGTCGCCCAGGAACTCGGCGTCCGCTATGTCCTCGAGGGGAGCGCCAGACGCGCAATGGGCCGTGTCCGCATCAATGCCCAATTGGTCGATACGCTTGCCGGCCAGCACTTGTGGGCCGACCGGTTTGACAGGACGGTGGAAGATGTTTTCGAACTACAGGATGAAGTTAACGCCAAGATTGTTGAAGCCCTCGTCGGCCGGCTAACCATCCCGACGCCGCGCAATCGGCCGAAGAACTTTGAGGCGTACGATCTGTGTGTGCGCGCCCGCCTCCTGACGGAAGAGTCGCCGCAAACTGAGCGTGAGGCCTATATGCTGCTCCAACGCGCGGTTGAGCTCGAGCCATCATATGCCGAGGCGCTCGGTCTGCTCGCCTATAACCGTTGGCTTGCCTGGACTCATTTCGGCGAGCCCGAAGATCCTAACCGTCGGATGGCGGCGACGTTCGCGCAGAAGGCGGTCGACCTGGATCCCAACGATGCCGGCTGCCGTTACGTTTTGGGGACCATTTTGGCTTATGAGCGGCGATGGGAGGAATCAGAGGCCGCCTTCGCCAAGGCCCTGGAGCTGGACCCCAACCACGCCGACACCTGGGCCGCCATGTCGGACATGTCCGTGCTGGACGGCAGGGTTGCCGACGGACTGGCGCAGATCGAAAAAGCTCTGCGGCTCAATCCTTACCCAGCCTGCTGGTATCTCTGTCATCTTGGGCAGGCGCAATACGCCGCGCATGACTATGAGGCGGCAGCCGCTACGCTTCGCAGGAAAGACACGTATCGTACCAACTCACGCAAATTCCTGGCTGCTACGCTTGCGCAGTTGGGCCACCATGAGGAGGCGCGGCGAGAAGCAGAATTGTTCCTGATCGCCCACCCTCATTTCACGATCGGCCATTGGCTCAGCTCCCAGCCGCTGCGCGATGCATCTGTAAGAGACCACTTTGTTGACGGCTTCCGAAAGGCCGGTCTGCCGGAGATGTGACAGCGGGTGGGCACAATCCCGACGCGTTCGAGGACTTGATCAACGGATATGCGCTGTGCGAGAACGGTGGTCTGGATCGCAGTGCCCTGCTTCTTCAAACGCTCCACAAAACGCGTCAATCAGCCCGAGTCTTGCATGACTTCAAATGGGCCGGACTCTGCCATCTGCAGGAAATTGTCCAACGACGTTCGTGGGGTGAAAATCACCCCGAACCCTACCGGCGAGGAGCCAAAATTGCTTATGGCGTCGTTTGGCCCCTATCCGGAGCCGACCCCGGTAGGAAAAACGCCGACTTGGCCGCCGCTTCAGGCCGCCGTCGGATTGATCACGTTCATATCGATTTCGGTCAGCTCGACGCGACGCTCGAAAGCAATGCCCGCCTCGTCGAAGAGGTGGCAGTCCGCGGCATTGATACCGGTTGCGACAGGCACGTCCGTGCGGATGCCGACGCTGCCCGGCAGCATGGCGCAGAAATTTTCGGCCTCTCCGTTGAGCGAGGCGTAAGCGACCGTATTTGCTCCGAGGCGCTCGATGACCGTCGGCGTCACCTTAAAGACGATATCGCCGCCGCCAAGCTGGATATGCTCCGGCCGGATGCCGAGCGTCAAAGCCTTGCCGGCCATGCCGTCGCGCGGCGTCACGGGCAGAACGGCTGTCTGGCCTTGATAATCCACCTCGACGCCGTTGGCGCTGACGCCCTTGCAGGTTACGGGCAGAAAATTCATTTTCGGATTGCCGATGAAGCCGGCGACAAACTGGTTTGCGGGCTTGTGATAAAGCTCCAGCGGCGCCCCGGTCTGGGAGATATCGCCGGAATCCAGCACGACGATACGGTCGGCCATGGTCATCGCCTCGACCTGGTCGTGCGTCACATAGATCATCGTCGCCTTCAACTGCCTGTGCAGCTTGGCAAGCTCGATGCGCATGTCGGCGCGAAGTGCTGCGTCGAGGTTGGAGAGCGGCTCGTCGAACAGGAATATCTTCGGTTCGCGCACGATGGCGCGGCCGATCGCGACGCGTTGGCGCTGGCCGCCGGACAGCATGCCGGGTTTCTGTTGCAGCCGCTGTTCGAGGTGAAGGATGCGCGCTGCATTTTCCACCTTGGCCTTGAGCTTTTCCTCTTCCATCCTTTCGACCCGAAGCGGAAAGGCGATGTTCTCGAAGACCGTCATGTGCGGATAAAGCGCGTAGGACTGGAACACCATGGCGATGCCGCGCTTGACCGGCGGCAGGTCATTGACCCTGATACCATCGATGACGATGTCGCCCGCGCTCGTCGCGTCGAGACCGGCGATCATGCGCAGCAGGGTAGACTTGCCGCAGCCCGACGGGCCGACGAAGACGACGAACTCGCCGTTCTTCACATCGAGCTGCACACCCTTCAGAACTTCGTAATCGCCATAGAACTTCTGAACTTTGTTGAGAAGGAGCTGTCCCAAAAATCTGTCTCCACCGGCGGCCTTCGTCGCACATTCGATCGGGGAGGGATCGCGGGTGTTGCACCCGCGATCCCAAGGTTCCAAGAGGCTTACTTGAACGCCTCGACTTCGGTGGCAGCCTTCTTGAGTGCTGCCTCCGGCTCGGCCTTGCCCGTCACCACGGACTGGATCATCTCGATCACCGAGTTCTGGAAGCCCTTGTAGTCGGTGAAGAGCGGCTCGGGACCACCATAGCTGATGCCGTCGATCAAGGGCTTCCAGTAGGGATCCTTGGCGACGAACTCGTCGACCTTTGCGGAGGGACGCAGCGGGGTGAGACCGGCGCCGCCCTGCAGTTCGTATTCCGACTGCACATCGGGCGAGGTGATGAACTTGGCAAATTCCGTCGCCTTGTCCTCGACCCCCGAACCCTTGAAGATCGCCAGGCTGTCGGTGATCAGCAGCGTGCCGGGGCCTTTGGCGTCGGGCCCGAGCGGCAGCGTCGTGATGCCCCAGCTGATCTTCGTCGCCTTCAGGCGGTCGGCTGCACCCGAGCCTGCCTGGATCATCGCGACCTTGCCGTCGAGGAAGATGGCCCGGACTTCGTTCTGCTCATAGGCCGTCGGGCCTTCTTCGGAGTAGGGGACGATATCCTTGTAGGCCTTCAGCGCGGCGAGAATCTGCGGGCTGTCGAGCGTAACTTTGCCGTCGGCATCGATCACCGTGCCGTTGTTGGTGTAAACCCAATGCATGAACTGGTGCATCGTGTTGTCGAAGGTCTTGGCGGAGAGACCGAAGCCCGGAATACCGGTCTTTTCCTTGATGGTCTTTGCCATCTCGATTTCTTCAGCCCAGGTCTTCGGCGGCGTCTCGGGGTCGAGGCCGGCCTGCTTGAAGAGGTCCTTGTTCCAGTAGAGCGCCTTGGTGGAGAAGGCGATCGGAACGCCCCACTGCGTGCCCTCGAAGGTCACGGTGTTGACGATGTTCGGATAGTAGGTCTTCTTCTCGTCATCCGTCATCGGCACTGGAACGATAAGGTCGTTCTGCGCGAATTCCTTCAACGTGCGCGAGCCGACATAGGCCATAGCCACCGGCGTGCCGGCGGCAGCGAGCGTCGTTGCCTTGTCCTGGCACTGCGCCCATCCGACGACCTCAGGGGCGATCTTCCAGCCCGTGTTCTTTTCTTCCCACTGCTTGATGTATTTGGTGTGGACCGGGTCGATCGTGTCGCCGCAATAGATCCAGCTGATTTCCTTGTCGGCCGCCTGGGCAGTGACGGCGGTCAGTGCCGTCGAACCGAGCAGGGCGAGCGCCATAAGGCCTGTCTTGATGGTAATGCTCACGTCGTGACTCCCATTCTTGTGTTAGCTGTTCACTCGTTTTTTGGTCTTATTGTTTCACCGCACCGGCGGTCAGCCCGCCGACAAGGTAGCGCTGAAGGAAGAAGATGACGACCATCGCCGGCGCAATACCGACGAAGGAAGCCGCCATCAGTTCGTTCCAGATGACCTCCTGCTTGCCGAAGTAAGCAAAGAGCCCCACCGGCAAGGGCATGTATTCGGTCTTCGAGTTGAACGTCAGCGCGAAGATGAATTGCTGGGCGTAGGCGCCGATGAAGGTGGTGATGGCGACGACGATAATCCCCGGCATCGCAATAGGCAGGATGACCCGGCGCAGCGTGTAGAAGTGGCTGGCGCCATCCATGTAGGCCGCTTCGTTGAGTTCCTGTGGAATACGGATCATGTAGGTGCGCAGCAGCCAAATCGCCGACGGGATCAGGAAGGCGACGCCCGGCACGATCATGGCGAGATAGGTGTTGAGCACGCCGATGCTGCGCATCAGCCGGAACAGCGGGATCAACAGCACGGCGCCGGAAAACATGTTCACCGTCAGGAAGGCGCCGAGCAGGATGCCCATGCCCCTGAATTCGAACTTCGCAAAGGCATAGGCCGCTGGAATGACGAGGCAGAGCACGATCAGCGTGACGATGATCGAGATGAAGAACGAGTTGAAGATATAGCGCCCGAAGCCCGGCACGCTGATCCACATCGTCCGATAGGCTTCGAACGAGCCGTTCTCCGGCCAGAAGCGATAGGGCGAGGAGAAGAGCTGGCTGAGCGGCTTCAGCGACACCAGGAAACCTTCGACGAAGGGCGACAGCACGAAGAAAAGAAACAGGGCGATGCCGCAATAGATCAGGATGATTTCCCACCAGCGGTAACGGTCGATCATGGCTGCATTGCTCATGCGCGCTTCTCCGGATTGAGGCGACGGGTGACGCGGAAATAAGCGAAGCAGAAGAGCGACAGGAAGATGCAGATCAAAACGGCGCGCGCTGCACCTTCACCGTATTTCTTCGAGCCGATCGCGGTCTGATAGGTATCGATGATCATCGTCGTCGTCTCGCCGCTCGGTCCGCCCTGCGTCAGGATCCAGATGATGTCGAACGAGTTGAAGGTGGCGATCAGCGAGAGCATCGACATGGTGATGATCGCCGGCACCATCAGCGGCAGCGTGATGCGGCGGAAGCGGTACCAGCGGCCAGCGCCGTCGGTCCAGGCGGCCTCGTAGAGATCCTTCGGAATGGATTGGATCGCCGCCAGGAAGTAGATCGTCACCAGCGGCACGCCGATCCACACGTCGGTGATGATTGTTGCCCAGAAGGCGGTGTTTCCATAGGCGAGGAAGGCGACGGGGCCATCGACGAGACCGAAGCGCTGCAGCATGCCCGATATCATCCCGAACTGGCCATTATACATCCAGCCCCACATGAAGATGCCGATCGCCATCGGCACGATCCATGGCGGCATGGTCAGCAGCCGGAACAATGAGCGGCCGGGGACCGCGGCATTCAGCATCGTCGCCCCGAAAGTGCCGATCACCATTTTCAGGGCGACCGAGAAGAATGTCCAGATGAAGGTGCGGATGATGACTTCGGCAAACCGCTCGTTGAAGATCTTCTCGTAGTTGACCCAGCCGACCCAATTGGTCGTCTTCCTGAGGGATGCATCGGTGAAGGAGAGAATGAAGGTATCGACCAGCGGATAGGCGACGATCGCCAGAACATAGAGCACCGCCGGAAGAAGAAGGATGCAAGCGAAGATGAAGGTGCTTCTTTGAACACTCATCTTGCCGTCCTCCTCAAGCCGCTCTCGCGTGAAGGGCTTCGTCGAAGCGGTCCCAGACGGGTCTGAGATCGACGACCGCTTTCTTCATCCTCGCTTCGTCCATCGCCAAGGCAAGGATGCCGGCTTCGAGCGCATTCAGGGTGGAAACAGGAAGTTCGAGCCCGGTGCGCACACTTTCAAGCAGGTCGCTCGCCATCTGTTCATCGGCACCGTAATGCTGGGAGAGCTCGGTGGCGGCATATTTGTTTTCGACTACTTTGTTGCCGGTTAGCTGTTCGTGCACGTCGAGATAGCCGCGAACGAAATCGCCTTCGGCCATGCCGCGCGAACCCATGATGGCAAAACGGCGGAACTGGTCGGGCACGTTCAGATTGGTGTGGAAGTTCATGCCGACGCCATTGGCATATTCGACGATCGCCACCTGATAGTCGATGATATCGGCATCGCTGTCGAAGACCTTGTCCGATCCCATCCACCCGCTCGGCTTGCGGTGGAAGAGCTCGAGGTCGTTGATGCCCTCGCGCGCCGGGTCGTTTGCCGGAATGAAGCTCTTGCGGCCACCGAAACTTGCGACGCGTTCCGGCCGTGCGCCGGCGACACCATTATAGAGATCGAGGTCGTGGCAGCATTTCTCCAGCATGAAGCTGCCGGAATAGCGCTCATAGCGGCGCCAGTCGCGCATGAAGAAGGCGCCGTGATAAGGCTCGATATGTTCGGAGGCCTCGATCGACACGATCTGACCGAGCTTGCCCTCGGCCTGGATGGCGCGGAGATCCTTATAAAGAGGAGAATAGCGCAAGACGAGACCGACCATCAGCCGCTCGTGACCGAATTTTGCCATCAGATGGGCAAGTTCGATGCTTTCGGCGATCGTCGTGACGATCGGCTTTTCGCAGAAGACCTTGAGACCGGCTTGAAGTCCGAGCCTGATATGGTCGAGATGCAGGTGATTGGGGGAGCCGATCATCAGCAGATCGAGCTTTTCCGAAGCGAGGAGCTCCTCCGGCGAACCATAGGCTTTGCCGACCGAAATTCCCTTTTCCGTCAATCCGGGAAGTCCGGCGGGTTCCGGATCCACATAGCCGACGATGTCGAAGCTGCTATCGATTGCCTTGAAAACGTAGCCGAGATAGCCGAGCCGGAATCCTAGCCCGATGATTCCCACTTTCATGCCGATCAAGTTCCCATTTAGTAATTTATTTTCTTTAAGTTGGGACAAAAATCGGAAGGCGTCAATAGAAAACGGGCCTCAAAGCGCGAGTATGAAATTAATTTTCATAGATCGGTAGCCGGCGGTCGATTGCTGGCTGCGACCGGCCGGACGCCGATTGCCAAAGGGAATAGCGCACAGGATCCTGAAGCCGGACCGCCGAATTCAGCGACTGTTGGCGCAGCCAGGGATCGCCCCGGCAAGCTCACGCGGAACTCGCGAAATGTTGAAAAGAGCCGCGAGTTTACGTGTGTAGGATGGGGCGATAACCCGGAGGCAAGGAGGAGCCATCATGACCCGTATGACAGCCAAGGATTTCCCTCAGGAACTTCTCGAACTCTACGATTATTACGCGCATGGGAGAATTACCAAGCGCGAGTTTCTCGACCGGGCCGGTAAATTCGCTGTCGGCGGCGTGACGGCAGCCGCCATTCTTTCCTCGCTGAGCCCTGACTATGCGCTGGCGACCCAGGTCGAGTTCACCGATCCCGATATATCGGCCGAATACATCACCTATCCTTCGCCGAAAGGAAATGGAGATGTCCGCGGTTATCTCGTCCGGCCCAAAAACGCCGCCGGCAAAGTCGCGGCCGTGGTAGTCGTTCACGAGAATAGGGGCCTGAACCCCTATATCGAGGATGTGGCGCGGCGCGTGGCAAAGGCTGGTTTCATCGCACTTGCGCCGGATGGCCTGACCTCGGTCGGAGGCTATCCCGGCAATGACGAAAAGGGACGGGAGCTGCAGCAGAAGGTCGACCCGGAAAAGCTGATGAACGACTTCTTCGCGGCGGTCGAGTTTCTGATGCACAGCGACCTCACCACCGGAAAGGTCGGCATCACAGGCTTCTGCTATGGCGGCGGCGTCGCCAATGCTGCGGCGGTCGCCTATCCGGAACTGGCCGCAGCCGTGCCCTTTTACGGCAGGCAGCCGCGCGCCGAGGACGTGCCAAAGATCAAGGCCCCGTTGCTTCTCCACTATGCCGGGCTGGATAAGGGGATCAACGAAGGCTGGCCGGCCTATGAAGCTGCGCTGAAGTCATCGGAAAAAACATTCGAGGCCTACGTCTATCCTGACGTCAATCACGGCTTTCACAATGATTCCACCCCCCGCTACGACGAAGCGGCTGCCAAGCTCGCCTGGCAGCGGACGGTCGACTGGTTTACGAAATACCTCGCCTGAGAAGAACGAGCCGCGGCGGGGAGCATTCCCCGCCGCCAATCCGTCCCCCGGGCCTGTCAAGACGACTGATGGCCTGTGATCTTGCTCCAAAAGGGATCGTCGCCGGACAGGTTTTCCAAATCGGCAAGCCTGCGAAGCTGCAGGAAAGAGGCGCTGGACACATTCCGATTTCCCCAGCGCAAGCAATCGATGAATTTGACTTCGCGTTCATGAGCGCTTATCGGCGCTTCGAGCGATCCCTTCGCATGCAAGCGAGACTTGTTCAAAATGCGCCCGTCCCGCATCGTGACCGTGACGACATGCGGGAGCCGCTCCACGCCTTTTTCCTCATCGGCCGAATGGGACTGCATTTCGATGCGCGGCATGAATTCCCGGATTTCCGGCCGCCCAATCTCCTGCCGCGTAAAATCCGAAAGGCTAAGGGAGCCTTTGAGGAAGGCTATCGCCAGGCAATATTGCATTGAGAAGCGGGCCTGCATCTCGTCGGTGGGGTCGGGATAAGCGAGGTTACGGGCAGCGGATATGCCGACTTTCGTCTCGATCCTGGCGATGTCACCCGCCGAAAGTCCATGCTCCTGCTTCAGATCCAGAAGCGCATCGATGGCACGATGCGTCGAGGCACAGCAGGGATGGCGCTTGGTCACGACGCCCCGGCTTTCGATGATATGCTCCTCCTCGAATGTCAGGTCTTCCCAGCCTTTGGCATTATCGCCGCCGAAAAGATCGAGGAAACCTTGCGGCCGTTCGAGGATATCCGCCCGGCCGCTCATGCCCGCAAGCGCCATGCGCGCCGCATCCACGGCATTGCGCGCGGCAATGCCGGCATGAAGCGGTTTGGCTGTCGTGCCGAATTGCCCTTTCGGACCGCAGGCGAAGCTCGTCGCGAGGCTCATCGCCGCGGTTAGGCTCTCTTCATCGGCGCCGAGAAGCCGTGCCACGCCAGCCGCAGCCCCGATGCTGCCGACCGTCGCCGTTGCGTGCCAGCCCCTGTTGTAGTGAGAGGGATTGACGCCGAAGCCGACCGCCGCCTGCGCTTCCAGCCCGGCGAGGTAGGCCTCGAGAAACCGTCTTCCGCTCGTCACCGTGCCGCTCGTTAGAACCGCCAGCAGCGCCGGCACCAGCACCGCGGAAGCATGCGCCCTTGCTGGATGGAAATTGTCATCGAAATCGAGCGCATGCGCCGCCGTTGCGTTGATGAGTGCTGCGAAGGAGGGCGAGGCGGAGCAGCCGGTGACGAGCCGCGCTTCGCCGCCTCTGGCGATTTCCCCGTCGAAGGCGCGGGTGAGCGCGCCGACGCTTTCATCGCCGCTGCCTGCAATCATACAGCCGATGGTGTCCACCACAGCATCCCTTGCCCGGTCCATGGCGACGTTTGAGAACGTCGTTCGCGACAGGACCTGTTCCGCGATCTTCCGGAGAATGGTGGCCATTGACGAAAGTCTTTCCGTGAGTTTGGTTCTCAGCGGAAAATGTTCAACTTTTCGCAGGTCCGCAATCTTATGCGGTTTGCGGGTAGGGCTATCGACATTGGAGATAGAATGGCGCGAGACACGAGTGCGGCAATCAGCCTGAAGCATATCGAGGCCTATGACGCCATCGCGGCGACGGGCTCGACGATCGCCGCTTCCGTCGAGCTTGGGATCTCGCAATCGAATGCCAGTCGCTTGTTGCAGCAACTGGAAGACTATCTCGGCGTCCGGCTTTTCGACCGGGAAAAGAACCGGCTTCAACCGACCCGCGAGGGGTTGCAGCTCGGCCCGGAAATCCGAGCCATTTCCGACCGGCTGCGCGCCTTGAAAACCGCGGCGATGGAGCTCGAGAGCGGTCGATCGCGCGAGATCATGCTCCGGCTCGCCTTTCCCTCCAGTCTTTCCTCGACGCGCATTCCGAAGCTTCTGAAGAACTTTCTCGCAGCGAATGGTCCGATGCGCGTCGAAGTCGCATCCGGCAGCTATCTGGCAATTGAACGGATGGTGGCCGACGGCGAGGCCGATCTCGGCTTCGCGCGTCTGCCGCTGATGAGCCCGGGATTGAAACAGGAGAAGATCCTGTCGTCGCGGATCATTTGCGCCCTGCACAATGATCATCCCAAGGCCGGCAGCCGCCAATTGTCGGTCGCCGACCTGAAGGGGCAGGATCTCATCATGCTGAACAGGGAGCGACCGGTTCGCCACGAGCTTGAGGCGTTGTTCTACAAGGCCGGCATCCGCCAACGCCCCCTGCTCGAGGCACATTCGGTGGCGAGCGCCTGCGCGCTGGCCGCGCAGGGCCTTGGCATTGCGCTGGTCGGCGAGATCATCGCCCGCGAATATGCGACGCTGCCGCTGCAGTTCATTCCGCTCGAACCGGAACTGCCGATTGCCTACGCGCTGATCAGCGGAGAGAAATTTCCGATGCCCAAGGCCGCCAGCCTTTTCCTTCAAAGCATTTCGGACTGGACATGATGACGGTGCTTGAACTGTCCCGGGGGATCGCAAACGCATGAATATCAAGCAACTGGAAGTCCTGCGCACGCTCCTGGCGACGGGGTCGACGATTGCCACGGCAAAGACGATGGGGCTCAGTCAGTCCGGCGTCAGCCGCCTGCTCCAGCAGCTCGAGGCGGACCTTTCGATGGCGCTTTTCGTGCGCGACAAAGGCCGTCTCATCCCCACCCCCGAGGCCCTGCTTCTTGCCCGCGATGCCGAGAACATCTTGCTCGCGGTCGATCGGATGTCGGGCCATGCGGAGGACTTACGAAGCGGCGCCGCCGGCCCGGAGATCGTCCGCGTCGGCCTGCCGAGCAGCATGTGGGAGCATTTCGCACCGGCAATGCTGGCCGATTACATCAGCGATTTCCCCGGTGTGCGGATCGAAACCTTCTTTGAGACGACGACCGCGATCAACAAGCTCGTCGAGCAGAGGGTGATCGATTTCGGCTTTCTGCGTATGGAGGGCGAGAGGGGACCGGGCATCGAGGTCGAGCGCGTCGCCACCGGCGAAAGCGTCTGCGTCGTTCCGAAGGATCATCCTCTTGCGAAACTGGAGGAAATCACGGTCAGGAATTTGCGCGACGTGCCCCTCATTCTGATTGGCCGCCAACGGCCGAACCGCATGGCGCTCGACCAGACCTTCCGGCGGGCCGGCGTCAAGCAGATCGTCAAGATCGAGACGCATACCAACAGTTCCGCCTGTTCCTACGTCGCGCATGGCCTCGGGGTCACGATCATCAGCAGCTTTTATGCGAATCTCTATCGCCACCTGCCGGTAGTTCACCGTCCTTTCGTGCCACGCGCGACCCAGGAATTCGGATTGGCGAGGGCGGTCGGGACGCCACTCTCGATTGCCGCCCACGCTCTGAGCGACGCCTTGAAGCGACAGATCCAGCTTTCTCAAAAAGATGTTTAAAATCAGATTTTTAGCCTGAACCCTTACGCCAAGGCAGCCGTTTTGGTTGCGGTCGTATTCCGCATAGACTTATGACAGAATCGCATAATATTGCGGATATTTACTCGTTCGATCATAGTCTGCGGCAACGAAACCGATGGCGCCGGGCACTGTCCGTCGCCAATCGCGGGGAACAAAAATGCTGAAATTCGTTCTGAACCGCCTGTTGATGGCATTGCCGACGATCGTCCTCGTTTCGGTGACCGTCTTCACGCTGATCCGCTTCATACCCGGCGATCCGGCGGCACTGATGCTGGGTGATATGGCTGAGCCGGCCCAGATCGCGGCGATGCGCTCGGAACTCGGCCTCGACAAATCGTTGCCGCGACAGTTCCTGATCTGGAGCGCCAATGTCGTGCAGGGTGACTTCGGCCGCTCGATCGTCAATGACGAGCCGGTTCTGCCGCTCGTCGCTTCACGTTTTCTGGTCAGCGCCGAAATCGTCGTCGTCGCCGTGCTTCTGGCGAGCCTCATCGCCGTGCCGGCCGGCGTCATCGCCGCCTGGCGGCAGAACAGTCTGACGGACCTGGCGCTGGTCGGCACGGCCACGATCCTGCTGTCGATCCCGACATTCTGGCTCGGCCTCCTGCTTCTGCTTTTCTTCGGCTTGAAACTCAGCTGGCTACCGGTCCTCGGCTATGTCTCGATCGGCAGCAACCTCACCGGCGGCCTGCTCTACCTCGTGCTGCCGATCATGACCCTGGTCATTCACGAAATGGGTGTGTTGATCCGTATGGCACGCGCCTCGACGCTGGAAGTGCTGCGTCTCGACTACATCACCCACGCCCGAGCCAAGGGGCTTTCCGAGAGCGCCGTCCTCTGGCGGCACGCCTTCAAGAATTCCTTCGGCCCGACCTGGACAGTCATCGGTCTGATCCTCGGCAATCTGCTCGGCGGCATTGCCGTCATCGAGACGGTCTTCACCATTCCGGGGCTCGGGCGACTGATGGTCGACAGTATTTTTGCCCGCGATTACCCCGTTATCCAGGGTTGCCTGCTGTTCGTCTCGCTTTCCTACGTGCTGGTCAATTTGGTCGTCGACCTGCTCTATCCCTTGTTCGATCCGCGGGTAGTCGCCGAATGAAAAACGTCACCTTCAACGGCTTCATCGGCAGCATTCTGATTGCCGCATTGCTCATCTCCGCTGCGATCGGCCTTTTCTGGACCCCCTATGATCCGATGAAGCTTGGCTTCACGGCACGGCTGGCGGCGCCAAGCAGCGCCCACTGGCTCGGAACCGACGAATTCGGCCGCGACGTGCTCAGCCGCCTGATCGTCGGCGCCCGGGCGAGCGTCTGGATCGGCACATTGACGGTCACATTCGCGACGGTCTGCGGTACGCTGATCGGTCTCGTCAGCGGTTACGCCCGCCGTTGGATCGATGCCGTCATCATGGCCGTCAACAATGCGCTTCTCGCCTTTCCAGGCATCCTTCTGGCGCTTGGATTGCTCGCCGTCTTCGGCGCCAACCAATATGGCATCATCTTCGCGCTGGGCATTGCCTATTCTCCCTCCATGGCCCGCGTTGTCCGGGGTGCCGTCCTGTCGCTGCGCGAGCGAGAATTCATCGAGGCCTCCAAGGTGATGGGCAATGGCGAGCTCTATACCATGTTCCGCCATATCCTCCCCAATTGCATCGCGCCGATCACCGTGCTGGCGACATCGATGTTCGGCTGGGCGATCCTTTCGGAAAGCGCGCTCAGCTTTCTCGGCCTCGGCGTTCCGCCACCGGCGCCAACCTGGGGCAACATGCTGGCTGCCGGCCGACCATTCATCGAGCAGGCTGTCTGGCTGGGTCTGTTCCCGGGCCTGGCGATCGCCCTGACGCTCCTCGGCATAAATCTTCTGGGCGACGCCCTTCGGGACAAACTTGATCCGCGGATGAGGGGGCTGAAATGACCAATAGAACGCTTTTGAATGTCCGCAACCTGTCGCTTCAGGTCACTGGAACCGGTGTGCAGGTCGTCAAGGACGTCAGTTTCGACATCGCGCCCGGCGAAATCTTCGGCATCGTCGGAGAAAGCGGATCGGGCAAGACGCTGGCAACACGCGCCCTGATCTCGCTGCTGCCGGCACCCATCAAGGTGATCGGCGGCTCCATTGCCTACAAGGGACGCGACGTGCTTTCCATGAACGGCGCGCAATTGCGCCAATTGCGTGGTGCGGAAATCGGTGTCGTCTTCCAGGAGCCGATGACTTCGCTCAATCCCTCGATGACCGTCGGCCGCCAACTCGAAGAAGGGTTGCAGCTGCATACGAAACTTTCGCGTGAAGAGCGGCGCAGCCGGATCCTCGACATGCTGAACCGGGTCGGCATCCGCGATCCGGCCGGGGCGCTCACGTCCTATCCGCATGAATTCTCGGGCGGCATGCGCCAGCGCATCATGCTGGCATCGGTCATGCTGCTGAAACCGGCGCTCTTGATCGCCGACGAGCCGACGACCGCGCTCGATGCCGTGATCCAGCGCGATGTCATGGAATTGATGGTGGAGTTGACTCAGGCGGAAGGCACCGCCGTGCTGCTGATCAGTCACGACCTGCCGATGGTTGCCCGTTACACGAACCGCATCGTCGTCATGGAAAAGGGCCTGATCGTCGAAGAAGGACGCACCGCCGATCTGCTCGACGCACCGCAGCGTGCCTATACGAAGAAACTGCTTTCCTCCCTGCCGTTCCGCGGAGAGACGCGGACGATCGACAAGACCAGGGCGCCGATGGTTTCGGCGCGGGATATCGTCGTCGATTATGCAGGCCGGCGGTCGCTGATGAAGAAGGCAACGCCGAAACGGGCGCTGCATGGCGTCAGCATCGATATCCACGAGGGCGAAGTCGTGGCACTGGTCGGCGGTTCGGGTTCCGGCAAGACCACGCTCGGCCGCACCATTGCCGGACTGGTCCGGGAGAGCGAAGGCGATATCCGGTTCAAGGGACGCAGCCGCGACGACGACTGGATGGACTATCGGCTGAATTGCCAAATGGTGTTTCAGGATCCTTATTCTTCGCTCGATCCGCGCATGACCATCCTCACACTCGTGGAAGAAGCGCTGCGGCTCGTTCCCGATCTGGACGCTGCGGCAAAGCGCAAGCGCGCCCTGGAGACGCTGGAGGAAGTCGGTCTTGGGTCCGACTATGCCGGGCGCTACCCGCATGAGCTTTCGGGCGGCCAGCGGCAGCGCGTGGCGATTGCCCGCGCCATTGCGCGCCGGCCGAAATTCCTGATCGCCGACGAACCGGTATCGGCGCTCGACGTGACGGTCAGGGCGCAGGTGCTCGAACTCCTGTCCGATCTGCAAAAACGCTACGGCTTTTCCTGCCTGTTCATCAGCCATGATCTCGGCGTGGTCGAACAGGTGGCCGATCGCGTCGTCGTCATGCAGGACGGCCGGATCATCGAGGAGGGCGACCGCGATACGGTTTTCGACAGACCGAAGGAGGCCTATACGCAACGGCTTCTCTCGGCCATCCCCGCTCTGGACCACAATGCTCAGGGCGGCGTGATCCTCAAATGGCGCCTGGAGAACTGACATGACGATGATTGAATCCGGAAAGCTCGCGGAGCGATTGAACGCAATCTGCGATGCCCAGCCTTTCGTGACGCGCTTCATGGTGCGTGCGCTTGGCAGCGGTGAAACGATCGGCAGAGGCGCGGACGAGGAAACCCCCTCCGCCAGCACCCGAAAGACTTCGATCATGTTGGCAGCCCTGAAGGCCGCACATGAAGGCCGGCTGGATCTGGACGAACAGATCACCTACGAAAAACGTTTCGCCGAGGAAGTGGCGAGCGGGATGTTCCGCTATCTGACGCCCGGTATCGTCATATCGCTGCGCGATGCGATCACCGGCATGATGGTGCTGAGCGACAATGTCTGCACCAAAATGGTCTTCGAAAGGCTGACGCTCGAAGAGGTCGACAGCTATTGCAAGTCAATCGGCATGACAGGCACCAACCATCGCTTCCTGATCCCTCCCTTGGCGTTGTCTCCCGATCATTCATTGAAGGCCGTCACCACGACGACGGCGCGGGATCAGGTCTATCTGCTGCAGACCATCCTGGATGCGCAGGATTCGCGGGAAGCTGCGGACCGGCTCGGCTGCTCGCAGGCGCTATGCGCTTACGCGCTTCAAACCCTGAAGAACCAGATCCTGCGCTATGCCATTCCTTCCCGGCTGCCATTCGGTGTGCTCGTCGCCCACAAGGGCGGCACGGGAAAGCGCGGCCGCATGAATGCCGGTGTCGTCTATCGCGACGGGTCCCCCTTCTACATCATCGCCGCCTTTACCGACGACGTGCCGCAGGAAATGCCGGACGGCACCCCCGGCTACACGGTCGCGCTTGAAACCATCGGCAGGCTTTCACGCGCCTGCTGGGATGAATTCCAATCCTAACGATCCATAAAAGAGGGTAGAACAATGCATAAGCTTCTTCTTGCAGGGACCATGTTAATGGCGATGACCGGCGTGGTCGACGCCCGCGACATCGTCGTGGCTCAAAGTTCCGATCTGCGCAGTGCCAATCCGGGCGTCAATCGCGACGGCAATACCGATGGCGTCATCCTGCACATCGTCGAAGGGCTCGTCGGCTATGCCAACAACGGCGAGGTCAAGCCGCTGCTGGCAAAGAGCTTCGAAGTCTCGGCGGATGGGCTGACCTATAGCTTCAAACTGCGTGACGACGTCAAATTCCATAACGGCAAGAAATTGATCGCCGATGACGTCGTGTGGAACTGGAACCGCTATCTCAAGCCTGAAACGAAATGGACCTGCCTTCCTGACTTCGACGGCAGTGGCAGCGTGCATGTTACGGGGGTAAAGGCAGTCGATGCTTCGACCGTCACCATCACGCTGGAAAAGCCATCCGCGGTTTTCCTTGGCCTGATGTCGCGCCCCGAATGCGGTTACACTGGGATAATCTCCCCGGAATCGGTCGGCGCGGACGGAAGCTTCGTCAAGCCGATCGGCACCGGCCCCTTCAAATGGGATGAATGGAAGAAGGGCGAGTATATCCATCTCGCCAAGTTCGATGATTATGTCTCGCCTCAGAACGACGGCAAGCCCGACGGCATGGTCGGCTCCAAACGCCCTCTCGTCGATGGCATCAAGTTCATGGTCATTCCCGATGCTTCGACCGTGAAGGCCGGCCTTCAGTCCGGCGTGCTCGATACCGCGGAGATTTCGCCGGATCTCATTCCCGAATTCAAGACGAGCGATACGATGCAGTTAATCGTGGCCCGCAATAACGGCAAAAACCTCTTCTACATCCAGACGCGCGACAAGGTTCTGAGCAATCCCGGCGTGCGTCGCGCCATGGCGATGGCACTCGATCTCGACCAACTCGTCGAGGCCGCCTCCAATGGCACCGGCGCAGCCAACGGTTCGATGGTTTCGCAAGACTCGCTCTATTTCGACGATGTTCAGAAGGAGCGTCTGCCCTACGACATCGAGGCCGCGAAGAAGGAGCTCGCGGAGGCCGGCTACAAGGGCGAGCCGATTACCATCATCGCCAACAAGCGCAGCAACGTGCCAAGCTTCCCGGCCGCGGTGATGGCGCAGGCCATGATGCAGCAGGCAGGTCTCAATGTGCAGATCGAGGTGCTCGACTATGCGACACAGGTCGATCGCCGCCGGTCCGGCAACTACCAAATCATCTCGCAATCGGTCGCGCCGCGGCTCGATCCGGCGCTGATGTACGGCTTCTATGTCGGCAACAAGGACAAGAATGCGTCATTGATGTGGGATGACCCGAAGGCCGTCGAGTTGATGAAGGCCGCCTATGCGGAGTCCGACCAGACGAAGCGTCAGGCGATCTTCGACGAGTTTCATACGCTGATGCTCAAGGAAATGCCGGGCATCTTCCTCTATGACATGGTCGATGTCTGGGGTGCCACCAAGAAGCTGAAGGGCCAGCCCGTCTGGCAATCGAATGCCCGTCTTTGGGAAGTTTCGCTCGACAATTGAGCCTGAACTGCCGCGCCCGGTGGGTCCATCCTACTTCGACACTCAACAGGAGATCCGGCAGGCAGTCCTGCCGGGTCCGGTGCAGCACGTCCCTGTGGCGGCAGGACAGACAGTGAGGAAATGCCATGAATCTTGACGCGATCAGCTCCATTGCCGCGACGATCGAAAAGATGAAGCCGGATTATATCGCTCTCAGCGACAGTATCTGGGATTTCGCGGAGTTGAAATTCGAGGAGCGGCGCTCGTCGCAATTGCTGGCAAGGACGCTCGAGAAAAACGGCTTTGCTGTGCGCCGCGGCGTCGCAGACATGGAAACGGCCTTCATCGGCGAATCCGGCAGCGGCAAGCCGGTGATTGCTTTCCTCGGCGAATTCGATGCCCTGGCCGGAATGAGCCAGACCGCCGACGTGGCCGAGCCTCTTCCCGAGGCGGCAGGAGCAACCGGCCACGGCTGCGGGCACAATCTGCTTGGTGTCGGGTCGCTGATGGCGGCGGTTGCGCTTGCCCGCCACCTCAACGAGAACAACCTGCCCGGAACGGTGCGCTATTACGGCTGCCCGGGAGAGGAGGGCGGTTCCGGCAAGACCTTCATGGTTCGCGCTGGTGCATTCGATGACGTCGATGCCGCCCTGACCTGGCATCCGGCTCCGTTCAACGGTGTTCGTTCGACGAACAATCTTGCCGTTCTCGAATATTACTATCGCTTCAGGGGTGTCGCGGCACATGCTGCCAACAGCGCCCATCTCGGCCGTTCGGCGCTCGATGCGGTCGAACTCATGAATGTCGGCGTCAATTTCCTGCGTGAACACATGCCGCAGGATTGTCGCGTTCACTACGCGATCACCGACACCGGCGGCAGGGCCGCCAATGTCGTGCAGGCCAGCGCCGAGGTTCTCTATCTGATCAGGGCGCCCGACATGCCGCAGGCACTTGAGCTTGCCGGGCGCGTCGAGAAAGTTGCACGAGGTGCGGCGATGATGACCGAAACCGCGGTCGAGATCGTGTTCGACACCGCCTCGACGAACCTTCTTCCCAACATCACGCTGGAAACGGCGATGCACGAGAACATGGTCGCGCTCGGGCCGATCGCCTTCGACGAGGCCGACATCGCCTTCGCCCGGGAGATCCAAGCTACCTTCACTGAGGAAGCGATCAGGAGCAGCATCCGCCTCTATCAGATCAAGGGCGATGTGTTCTCCAATGCCAAGGTCGATGGCTCGACGCCCTTGCACACCGGTCTGCGCGATTTCGAAGGACAATCGCATTTCCGGGCCGGATCGACCGATGTCGGCGACGTCAGCTGGGTGACGCCGACCGCGCAATGCTGGGCGCCAGCCTGGGCGATCGGCACCAATCCCCATACCTGGCAAGTGGTCGCGCAGGGAAGAAGCTCCGCCGCGCACAAAGCCATGGCGCATGCGGCCAAGACGCTTGCGACCACCGGGCTCGCATTGATGTCGTCATCCGACCTCCTGGCAGCCGCGACCGCCGAGTGGCGAGAAAAGACCAGCGGCAAAGCCTATGTGTGCCCGATCCCCGACGATGTGATGCCTGCATCGGTTCATAGCCGGTAACCTGTCTCCATCAGTTGGGTGATACGCGGGTGACCTGCATCCTACCCGCTTGCAGCACCCCATGAAAAAGCACTAAGGGTATGGAAGTCGAAAGCGCGGAACTGAGGCATTCACCGCTTTCGAACCTCCAACACGTCGGAAAAGGCAAAGATGACAAGCTCCGAATGGCGGGTGGGAGTGCTGTTTTCCAGAAGCGGAATTAGTGAAATTACGGAAACCGAGCACTTTCTTGGCACCGCACTTGCGATCGAGGAAGTCAATGCGGCGGGCGGCGTGCTCGGCAAGCCCATCGTTCCGATCGCCTATGATCCGGGCGGGGACCAAACCGCCTATCGCAATCTGGCACGGCGACTTCTGGCCGATGACGACGTCAACATCATCTTCGGTGCGTCGATGTCGGCCAGCCGAAAGGCGGTGCTGCCGATCGTCGAGCGGCACAACGGACTGCTGTTTTATCCGTCGATGTATGAAGGTTTCGAATATTCGGAGAATGTGGTCTATACCGGCGCGACCCTCAATCAGAATACTTTCGCGCTCGCAGAATACCTTCTCCGCCACCACGGACGCCGCATCCTCTTCGTCGGTGCGGATTATATTTATCCGCGCGAATCCAACCGGGTCATGCGGGATGTGGTAGAGGCAAAGGGCGGTGAAGTCGTCAGCGAACGATATCTTCCTCTTCATGCCGACGAACAAACCTTGCGTTCGGTTATTTCCGATATCGTCCGTCTCAAGCCCGATGCCATCTTCTCGACGATCATCGGCCGGCCGGCGCAGCGTTTTTACCGCATGTATGCCGAGGCCGGGATCGATCGAACGCGGGTTCCGATTGCCAGTCTGACCATGGCCGAGAGCGAGATTCGCGAAATCGGAGCCGACGCCTGCACCGGCCATATTCTCTCGGCGACCTATTTCCAGACGGTCGAGAACGAGGCGAATGAGCGTTTCGTGGGAGCGTTCAAAGCCCGTTTCGGCCAGGACTTCACCACGAGCGTCTGGTCGCAGCCGGCCTATGCGCAGGTTCACCTTTTCGCCCGCGCGCTTGCCCGGGCCGGCTCGCTCGAGACCCATCGCATTTCCGAAGAAATTCTCCTGGAAGATTTTCTGGCTCCTAAGGGCCGGATCAACTTCGACGCCGATACCCGTCATCTCTGGTTGCATCCCCGCATCGGCGTGGCGTGGGCCGATGGGCTTTTCGACATTGCCTGGCAGGCGCCTGGCCCGATCCGGCCGGACCCGTACCTGACGGCGTCGCGGTTCGAAGACGTTTGGCTGGAGGCCTGAGATGGCGGGACCGAGCAGGATCGTTCAGGATCTGCGGCGTGCACGCGTTCTGGTCGTCCATCCGCGCGACGAGGACGGCGACGTGCTGATCGCCCACCTCAAGCGCCTTGGATGTGAGGTCCGGGCCACCTGGCCGCTTCCGCCAGCTTTGCCTCCTGACGTAGACACCGTCTTTCTGCACGTCGAGGATGTGCATGTCGAGCACGCGCTGCAGATTATCGACCTCCAGCAGACGGCGATCATCGCCATCGTAACCTATGAGAGCCCGACAGCGCTCCAGGCGATCATCGATCTCAACGCTCACGGCGTGATTAGCAAACCGTTGCGGCCACTCGGCATCCTGACGCAATTTGCGCTTGCACGCTATCGGCAGAGCTACGAAAAACGGCTCGCCGGCAAGGTGCAGAAACTCGAGGAAACTTTGAAAAGTCGCCGGCTGGTCGAAAAAGCCGTTTCGGCGCTGCGGGTGATGAATGGTCTTGACGAGGAGGCGGCCTATAAGCTGTTGCGCGATCAGGCGACGTCAAAGCGCGTTCCGATGGCGACGATTGCCGAATCCATCATTGCCGCGCAAGACACCATGAAAAGCCTCGGACTTTCCATCGGTGCAAAAACTCAACCTTAAGTCGCCGAACCTGTGCACCCTGAAAATGCCTGCTAAAGCGGCTTGACGGTCACATTCTTTCGTGCAAGCCTAAAGACAACGAGCAGGTTTGCTCGGCGGCAGGGCTGCCGCATTCACATCATGGCTATGTAGCCTCTGGTTCACGGATTGAATTCCGTGCCAGAGGTTTTTTGCGTTTGGAGACAAGATTGACCGTCAAGACCTCAACCGCACGGACGGTAACCGTCGCAACCGTCCAATTCGAACCGATCGTCGGTGATCGCGCCGGTAATCTTGCGGCTATCGATCGGCTGGCGACGGCGGCAAAGGCCCAAGGCGCGGAGATCGTCGTTCTGCCGGAACTGGCCGATAGTGGCTACACCTTCCGTGACGGCGACGAGGTTGCCGCATTGGCCGGCCCGGTACCCGGCGGCCCGAGTGCCGAGACGCTCTGCCGTCTTGCCGGGGAGCTTGGCCTTTACATCGTCTGCGGCGTTGCCGAGCAGGATGGCGACCGGTTTTACAACAGCGCTCTTCTCTGTGGTCCCGAGGGATATATCGGCAAATACCGCAAGCTTCATCTATGGAACAACGAAACCCGTCTTTTCAGAAAAGGCGATCTCGGACTGCCGGTATTCGATCTGCCCTTCGGTCGTATCGGCATCGCAATCTGCTACGACGGCTGGTTTCCGGAAACATTTCGTCAGTTGGCGCTGGCCGGCGCCGAACTGGTCTGCGTGCCTACCAACTGGGTTCCGATGGCCGGTGCGGAAAGCGTTCCCGAGCCGATGGCCAATATTCTGCACAAGGCGGCCGCCCACACCAACGGTCTTTACATTGCCTGCGCCGACCGGATCGGCATCGAGCGCGGCCAATCCTTCATCGGCAGCAGCCTTATCGTCGGCCCACAAGGCTGGCCCGTATCTGGTCCGGCCAGTGCCGATCGCGAGGAAATCCTCCTTGCGCAAATCGATCTGTTGAGCGTGACGGAAACCCGCACGCTCAACAGCTTCAATCATCTGCTCGGCGACCGCCGAGCCGATGTCTACGGGTAACATCGACCCACTCAAGAAAAGGGAACAAAATGAAAATGAAAGCCATAATCCTGACGCTGGCATCGGCGGCATTCGCCACCGCAGCTTTCGCCGAGGATCCGATCAAGATCGGCGTGCCGGTCGGGCTGTCTGGCGCGAATAGTGTGGTCGCGCCGTCCGTCGTCCAAGCTGCCGAGCTTGCCGTCGAAGAGATCAATGCCAAAGGCGGCGTGCTGGGCCGACCTCTGCAGCTTGAGATCGCCGACGACGCATCAGGGGCGGCCGGCGCGCAAAAGGCCTTCGATTCCCTGGTTTTCCAGAAGGAGGTGAACGTCGTCATCTCCATGGAGACGAGTGCTGCACGCAATGCCGGACTGCCGATTATTTCCAAGGGTGACGTGCCATACATCTACACGTCGTTCTACGAAGGCAAATCCTGCAACGCCAATCTTTTCGTCGATGCCTGGGTTCCGGAACAGCAGGTGCCGCCTGTCGTCGACAATTTCATCAGCAAACAGGGCACAAAGAAGTTCTTCCTGATCGGTTCGGATTATGCCTTCGGACGCGGCATGCTGACCTTCGCCAAGGGCTATATCGAAAAAGCCGGAGCTCAGGTCGTCGGCGAGGAATATCTGCCAATGGACGGCAGCGACTGGACGGCGATCATCTCCAAGGTCCGCTCCTCCGGCGCCGACGCCATCATCACCTCGACGGCCGGCGGCGCACCGAACGTGACCTTGACCAAGCAGCTGCGCTCGTCTGGCATCACACTGCCTTACGGCAATCTAGCGGTCGATGAAGGCACCGCCAAGAGCATGGGCGCGGATGCCAAGGACATCTTCCTCTCGGCATCCTACGTCACCGGCATCGACAGCCCGGAAAACAAGGCTTTTCTCTCGGCCATGGACAAGAAGTTCGGCAAGGACCTGCGCACGCCGAACGATCTTTCCGTGCCACAATATGAAGCGATCTACCTTTACAAGGCGGCCGTCGAAAAGGCCGGCAGCACGGATACGGCGGACGTGCTCAAAGCCCTCCCGGACGTATCCTTCACCGGTCCGCGCGGCAAGATCTCCATGAACAAACAGCACCACGCGCCGCTGACGATGTATCTTGGCCAGGTAAAGGACGATGGCAGCGTTGCAGTCGTCGATAGCTTCAAGGACGTCGATCCTGGCGATCAGTGCCCGAATCTCTGAAACCAGCGTGGCGGGGCAGGGCGCCCCGCCTCCAGCATCGGAGTTCTAGAAATGACGCTCTTTCTCGATATTGTCAGCACTGCGGCCATTCTCTTCATCGTTGCCGCCGGGCTGCTTGCGATCTTCGGCGTGCTGAAGATCATCAATTTCGCGCATGGCGCATGGCTGACCATCGGGGCTTACTGCGCTGTCGTCGTAAGCCGGTTCGGCCTCAATCCATGGCTTGCCATTCCCTTCGCGTTTCTGGTCGGCGCGATCCTCGGCGGCGTTGCCGAACGGTTCATCGTGCGACCTCTCTATCGCCGCCCGCTCGACGCCATTCTTGCAACCTGGGGCCTTGGCATCGTCATCGGGCAGCTGATCACGCTCTGGTTTGGCCGCGACGTGCAGTTCACGCCGGCGCTGCTGCCCGGCACCTTCGATCTCTTTGGCGCCGGCTACTCGGCCTACCGTCTTTTCGCCATTGTCGCGGCTGTCGGTCTCGGTCTCGGCTTCACCTTGCTGCTCGATGGGACAAGACTTGGTCTTTCCGCCCGGGCAGTCATCATGAACGAAACGCTGGCGCGCGCGCTCGGTATCGATACTGAAAAGGTACGGCTCGCGACCTTCATGATTGGCACCGGCCTTGCTGCCCTTGCCGGCGTGCTGCTCGCGCCGCTGACCAGCGTCGATCCCAATATGGGCGTCGCCTGGCTGACGGGCGCCTTCATGCTGGTGATGGTCGCAGGCTCTTCTTTCGGCGCGCTTGCCGCCGCCTGCCTCATCTTCGGAGCCGCTCAGGTGCTCGTCAGCACCTATTTCAGTCCAATCCTCGGCGGCATCACCGTGGCCGTCCTCTGCGCAATCACATTGCGCATCCGTCCGAAGGGATTTGCCCGTGCGTGACAGACAAAAACTCCGGCTTGTCCTTCTTCTGGCGCTGGCTCTCGCAGCCTTGCTGCTGATCGTCTTCGGACCGATGTTTCTCGGCCGCTTCAGCCTTAACGTACTGACGCGTTCGATGATCTACGCCATGCTGGCGATCACCGTCGATTTGCTGTGGGGATACACGGGTGTTCTCACCTTCGGGCAGGCGGCATTCTTTGGCGTGGGCGCCTATGCCACCGCCATGGTCCTCACCCATATCGGCGCAAGCCCAGCGCTTTTCGTCGTCGCCCTTGTCGCCGCCGTGCTCGTTCCCCTCGTGCTTGGGCTCGCCGTTGGCTGGCTGTCGTTCTATCACGGATCGACATCGCTCTATGCCACCGTGATCTCGCTCGTGGTGCCGATCGTCGTCACACAGCTCGTCTTTTCCGGCGGTACGTGGACCGGTTCCTCGAGCGGCCTTGTCGGTTACGAAACCCTCCCGCTCGGGCTTCCCGGCTATTTCCGCCTGTCGGGCGCGTGCCTGCTGGTCTTGGCCGTTCTTGCCGTCGTCTTCGTCCGGTCGGACGCCGGCCGTCTCCTCGCTGCAATCCGTGACAACGAAGCCCGCATCGCCTATCTCGGCATGAATCCGGCTCGGCTGAAGATCGTCCTGACGGGCGTTCTGGCCGCGGTATGCGGTCTGGCGGGTTTCCTCTACGCCAATGCGTCCGGTGTCGTCGCGCCTGAGAACACGGGCTTCGTATTCGGAACCGAACTCGTCGTCTGGACGGCGCTCGGTGGCCGGGGAACGATCATAGGACCGTTGTTCGGCGCAATCGGCATCGATTACCTGAGTGCCAGCCTTTCGGGCGATCTGCCCTTCCTGTGGCAACTGATCATCGGTGCGCTCTTCGTCGCCATGATCATCCTTTTGCCGGGCGGCCTCGCTTCCCTGGTGACGCGTTTCCTGCAGTCGGCGAACTCCAGCAGCACTCTGAAGTCCTTGCCGACGCGCATTGTCGCCAAGGATGGCGCGTTGGCAAGCAAAAGCCTTCTGTCGATCCACGGGCTCGGCAAGTCCTATGGCAGTTTCTCCGTCCTCAAGGGCATCGACCTTGAAATCGGCGCCGGAGAACTCGTCAGCCTGGTCGGCCCCAACGGCGCCGGCAAGACCACGCTGATGCGTTGTCTGTCGGACGGCACCCAGCAAATCGAAGGTCAAGTGGATATCATCGGCACGAATATCGCCGGCCGTGCACCCGAACGGATCGTCGCCCTCGGCGTCGGCCGCAAATTCCAGGTCGCCAGCATCTTCGACAGCATGACCATCGGCGAATGCCTGAAGATGGCGCGTTTCAGCCGCGAGAGACCCGACCCGATGCGATCGCTCACCGAGATCATGCTGCCGGCCGCTGCGGCCGAGATCCTGACGCTCACCGGCATGGCTGACATGCTGGACAAGCCGGTGTCGCTGCTGTCGCACGGTCAAAGGCAGGCCCTCGAACTGGCAATGGTCGTCGCTCTGGAACCACGCATCATTCTTCTCGACGAGCCGACTGCGGGTCTTACCAAGATCGAACGCATGACCATCGGCACCATCCTCAAGAAACTGACGGACGAGATGGGTTTCGCCGCCATCCTGGTCGAACATGATCTGGATTTCGTGCGCGACATATCGAGCCGCATCGTGGTTCTCCACCAGGGCAAGCTCGTTCTCGACGGCACGGTGAATGAGGTGGTCAATTCCGAAACGGTCCGCACCATCTACGCAGGAGGCGCCCATGGCTGACGCGCTCAAACTCAAGCTCAGCGACGTATCGAGCGGATATGGCGCGATCGATGTCGTCAATGGCGTGTCGCTCGCCATCCGGCCGGGCGAGATCTTCGCCCTCATGGGCAAGAACGGCATGGGCAAGACGACGCTGCTGAAGACGATCCTTGGCTTCCTGCGTGTCGGCAAAGGCACGATCGAGGTGGACGGTGCTGTCATCACCGACAGCAAGCCCGCCGAACTGATCGCTTCCGGCGTCGGCTACGCCCCGCAGGAATTGCCGTTGTTTCAGGACCTCTCCATCCGCGACAATCTACGCCTTGCGCTCAAAGGCGACCGGGATCTGGCATCCGCCCTGGAGCGAGTCTACGGCTATTTCCCTTTCCTGAAGGACCGGCTGGCGCAGAAGGCCGGCACCCTGTCAGGTGGGGAGCAGAAAATGCTGATCCTCGCGCGGGCACTGATGCTGCGTCCAAAACTGCTGCTGATCGACGAAATCTCCGAAGGCCTGCAGCCCTCCGTCGTTCAGAACATCGCCAAAGCCTTAAGGGACGATCGCGAAAAGCGCGGCACGACCATCCTGCTCGTCGAACAGAACCTGGATTTTGCCCTTTCGGTGGCCGACCGCTGGGCCATTCTCAAACTCGGGGCGATCGAAGACGAAAGCCCCAATGGTCCAGATAGCCGCGGCCGTGTGCTGCAACATCTGAAGATCTAGGGAGCCGGGGCAAGTGCGAGACCCATGGAACGCTTTCGTGCCCTATCCGGATGCGGATGTCAGGCACGCGGCCATCGGTCCGCTTTCCGGCCTCCGACTGGCGGTCAAAGACCTTTTCGACGTTGCCGGCTATCCGACCGCGGCCGGCAATGCCACGGTACTCGCTGCCTCCGGCATCAAGACATCAACGGCGCCTCTGGTCCAGACGCTGCTCGATGCCGGCGCCTGCTTCGTCGGCAAAACCAATACGGATGAGCTCGCCTATTCCCTGATCGGCGGCAACATCCATTTCGGCATGCCTATCAATCCGCGCGATCCTCAGCTCATTCCCGGCGGATCGTCGTCGGGCTCAGCCGTTGCGGTTGCCGCTGTCCTCGTGGATATCGGCCTTGGAACAGACACGTCCGGCTCCATTCGGCTGCCCGCCGCCGTCAACGGCCTCATCGGCTGGCGGCCGACACATGGAAGCCTCGACAACAGGGCACTGCGTCCGCTGGCGCCAAGCTTCGATGTGCCGGGCTTCATGACGAGAAGCCTGGAACCAATGGCCACGGTAATGAGCGCCGTCAGCATGCCGACGGCAAATGACCGGCCATCATCTATTCTCATTCCCGAGGATATTTTCGCAACCATCGACGACGCGGTCGCCGACGAGATGATCGCCAGCCTTCGATCAGCGGACATGCCTATTCGCAGGACCGATACTATCGCCTCGTTCAGCCTCGCGGATCTTGCCTTGGCGTTCATCACCATCCTCCAAAGGGAAGCCTGGGAAAGCAACAAAACACTCTTCGAGCGGAGCCCTGAAGCCATTGCGCCCGATATTGCTGCGCGCCTTCTGTCAGGATCTCGCCTGGACGACGAGGAGGTGCGCGAGGCACGCAGGATCGCCGCCCTCTTTTCCCGGCAGATCGACCGATTGCTCTGCGAAAATGTAATCGTCGCTCTTCCGACCTTGGCCATGAGCCCGCCTTCGCGCGATGCCGAACCGGAAAGCTTCGCAGCATTTCGTTCCGCCTGCATCAAGCTTCTGTGTCTCTCGGGCCTTAGCGGCTGCCCGCAACTGGCTTTTCCAATTATCAATTGCGCGAGAAACGCTTCGCTTTCCTTGTTCGGCACAAGGGGCACCGACAGGATGCTTGTGAAGGTGGCCCAGCAATTGACGGCTGAGTGAAAGAGCAGATGCGGCGGGGAGCCGTTTCCGCCGTCCGTCCCCATGGCTTGCGACCGGCCGATGAAATTGTTCGGTCAGCGACAGCACCGGAATCGCAGCACTGCGCTTGGCTATTGCGCACCGCCGGCTTTGCGTCGTCCCCGGCTGACCATCATTCCGCCGACGATGAGAACAATTCCGGCCGCGTTCGCCCAAAATGACGCTGGGACGGCGCTGATATAATCAAACGCCACCCCTGTCACCATCTGTCCACCGATGATCAGCAGAGCCGAATTGACCGCGCCTATTCGAGCAATGACCCAACTGCCCACCGCCACGAAGATGACGCCGATGGGACCACCCAGATAGGCATACCAAGGCGCCTCGGCCGCACCCGCAGGAAGCAGACCTCCGACAAAAAGACCGAGGCAGGTGAGGGCAGCAAAGCCTATCGCATGGTTCCAGAAGGATGCGATCAGCGGCGTGGTGGATACGCTCAACCGTCCATTGAGCTGACGACTGAGGCCGACGAGCACACCGCCCAGGCACGCGAGGAGAATGAATACCGTCACGCCGCACCTCGCCCAAACAGTATAATGAGTGCGGCCCCGGTGACGACCAAGCCGAGTGCCACGATGTCTCGTCTATCTGGGCGCCGCTTTGGCAGACCGAACAGTCCCCAGCTGTCGGCCGCGACGCTGAAGGCGACCTGGCCTGCCAAACCCAAAGCCAAGGTGCCGGAGAGCCCGAGCGGTGAGTTGACCGCGGTCGAGGTCAGAATGACCGTTGCCGCGCCGGATATCCCTCCGAGATAAGCCCACCAAGGTGCATCGGGGGCTTTTTCTAGCCTCGGGGTGCGTCGGCGGTGGACCACCAGGAGAAGAATGACGGCGGCGATGATGCCCGTGCCATGTGCGGTCCAAGATGAGAACAGGGGATTGCCATAACGGGCCAACTCGCCGTTGAGGTGCACCATGAAAGTCAGGAGCCCTCCCGTGGCAAAAGCTCCGATGAAGTAGATGGGATGCGAACTACGCGCTGCTTCGGTGGTCATTGCGGATCCTGTCAAAGAATCGATTGCGCCCGATAATTTTCAAATTGCCACTACAGCGCCGCGCGTCTTTCAGACGCGCAAAGGACGCTGTAGCACTTTGAATGACTGCATAATTCCCGAAATCGATTCCGATTTCGGGAATTATGCAGTAAGGCCATTCATCGTCATTTTCAGCAAGATGATTAGCACCGTCCGATCGACGCATGGTTGGTGTATTTGACAGGCTAAATTCGAGCGACGTCCTACAATGCAAGATGATGCCACGTCCGCGGATCTCGATGGTCCAGACGACTCCACAATGCCGAGCACCGGATTGTCGGAAATCCTCGCGCCTGGCCTCTCCGTGGTTTTCTGCGGATTGAATCCGGCGCTGTCCGCCGTTCGCGACGGGCATAATTTCTCGAACCCGAGCAACCGTTTTTGGCGGGTCTTGCATCTGGCTGGATTTACACCGCGTCTGCTGCGGGCGAATGAAGAGCGCGAGCTGCTGCAATATGACTGTGGTCTGACATCCGCGGTTTCACGCCCCACGAAAAGCGCAAACGAGCTCAAAAGGCAGGATTACCTCAGCGCCGCACCCGTCCTGGAAAACAAGATACGAAAGTTTGCGCCAGCCAATCTGGCCTTCCTTGGAAAGGCGGCTTACGCAGCCATCAGTCTTCGAGCCGATGTTGAATGGGGTCGGCAGCCCGAGGAATTTGCCGGCGCCGTCATATGGCTGTTGCCAAATCCGAGTGGTCTCAACAGAGCCTTCACCTTGACGACATTGACCGAACACTATCTCGAGCTGAGATTGACGCTGTAGCCATCCTCCGTCGATCTCGAAATTGCGGTGATCGTCATTCGGGAGAAATGTCATGGTACACTTGCTTTCGGTCAATGTAGGCCTGCCGCGCGACGTCACCTGGCAAGGCAAGATCGTCAACACGGCCATTTGGAAGACGCCGGTCGACGGCCCGCGTATGGTGCGGCGCCTGAACGTGGACGGCGATGGACAAGGCGACCTTGCTGGCCACGGCGGCGAACGCCGCGCAGTCTTTGTCTATCAAATCGAGTCCTATCGGTACTGGCAGGAGCAATTGCGCCGGGACGACTTCGTCTACGGGCAGTTCGGCGAGAATTTCACCGTCGATGGCTTGCCCGACGCAGAGGTATGCATTGGAGACCGTTACCGGATCGGCGGCGCTTTGTTCGAAGTGACGCAACCACGCGTCACCTGTTACCGGCTCGGCATACGCATGGACGAGCCGGAGATGGCCGCGCTGGTGGTCAGACATGGCCGGCCTGGTTTTTATTTCCGTGTGCTGGAGGAAGGCGAAGTGCAGGCCGGCGACGAGATCACGAAAGTGGCGTCCGGGCCTGAAGGCATGAGCGTTTTCGAGATCAACGCGCTGCTTTATATGCCGGGCCACCCTCGCGATCAGTTGGAGCGCGCGTTGCGCATCCCGGCGCTGAGCCCAGGCTGGCGCCATTCTTTCGAGGCGCTGGTCAAACAGGAGCGGAAGCAGGGCGCGCCGACAGGAAACGTCGGGCTGACAGCCGCGTCCGGCCCACCTCCGGCATGGCGCGGGTTCCGCCCGCTGCGTGTATCGCGCAAGGTGCGCGAAAGCGGCAGCGTGGTTTCCCTCGTGCTCGAACCGGCGGATGGCCAACCTGTTGCCGCAGCACTCCCCGGGCAGTTCGTGGTGCTGCGGCTCGGGCCGGCTTCGGCGCCTGCGCTGACGCGCAGCTATTCGCTCTCGGGCGAGCCCAGCGCCACGCGCTACCGCGTCAGCGTCAAGCGGGAGGCCCATGGTGCTGCCAGCGGCTACATCGACGACGAGTTGCAGGTCGGCGACATCGTGCAGGCAAGTGCAGCACGCGGCAGTTTCACATTGCGGCCGGGCGATAGGCCGGTTGTTCTAATGAGTGCCGGGATCGGAGTGACGCCGGTGCTGGCGATGCTTCATGTTTTGGCGGCCGAAGCGTCGACGCGGGAGGTCTGGTGGTTATATGGAACCCGCAATGGCCAGGAACATCCGTTTGCCGAGGAGGCGCGCGGACTGCTCAAGGCGCTCGCTCACCATCACAGCCACATTTGCTACAGCTCCCCCGACCCCAAGGATCGGCCTGAGATAAATTTCGACGCTCGCGGCCATCTGGATGCGCAGGCGCTCAAGTCGCTCAACCTGCCTCGCGATTGTGACGTCTATGTCTGCGGACCGTCGAGCTTCATGAGCGATCTGACCGTCGGCCTTGCAGCCTTGGGTATCGCGCCGGATCGCATCCACACCGAGATGTTCGGCGCCGGTCCTGCGATGACACCCGGCATAGCTGCTTCCTCTCGCCGGCCACCACATTTGCCGGCAGGGCTTCCAGGCTCGGGGCCGCTGGTGTCGTTTGCCCGCACTGGTCTCAATGTGCGCTGGGAGCCGACATTCCAGAGCTTGCTCGAACTGGCCGAGGCCTGCGACGTACCGGTGCGATGGTCGTGCCGAACCGGCGTCTGTCACACTTGCGAGACCGGACTTGTGGAGGGCAGTGTGGGCTACCGGCCGGACCCTGTCGATGCTCCGGCGGATGGCAATGTGCTGATTTGCTGCGCAAAACCTGAGGGCGACATCGTGATTGATTTGTAATGCCTGGAGGAACGCCGACCGTGATTGTTGATCACGACCGCGGCGCGGTAATGGCCTGGTGTCGTCATTGCCTTGCAAGCATGGAGGATGCGATGCTGCTCAAGGGCGAACGAACATTCGTGGTACGGGATATGGGAGGCTTCGTCGCGCACCTCAACATGCCGGGGTGGTTGAGACCGAAGCCGACCGATCACGGCCAAGGCCCTCTCGCCATGGTCGTTGAATCCATCCTCGATCCTGGCCGCCTGATCGCCATGCACGAGCACAGGAACGACGAGATTATTTCCTGGGTGCCCGAAGGCGTCATGCGTCACGACGACAAGGCCGCTGGCCGGTTGGTGATCGACCGTGACCATCTGATGGTGATGAATGCCGGAAAAAGCTTTTGGCATTCCGAAGAGACGCTGGCGTCCGACCCGCCTCTGCGAATGCTGCAGATCCTCGTTCGCCCTTATGCGATCGATCTCGAGCCGAAGATCCAGCACGGGCCGATGCCAGCTGCCGCGGCAAACGTCTGGCGACACCTGGTCGGGCCGGAAGGGGAGGGCGCGCCCTTCTATGTCCGCAGCGCAATCGACGTCTTCGATATCCGGCTAGACGCAGGCATACGGGTGGAATTCCCGCAGAAACAGGGCCGAGACCTCTATTTCTATGTCTTCAGCGGTTTCGTTGTCATCGATACGCAGCCGTTCGCCGAAGGCGAACAGGGGCTGCATTTATCTGGTGACAAGCTCGAAGTAGAGGCGCAGAGTGCAAGCACGTTGGTCGCGTTTCTGCTCGACCCGAACGCATCTATCACCAGGCAGGGGACTGTCGGCGACCACAAGAAGATCCCGCCGGCAATCATTATTCGCGCGTTCCTGCGATGGAGGAAATTTCGCCATATGTGGCGTCGTCATATTTCGCTTCGCCGCTCGAAGACCGAAAAGGCGATATGAATGGAACAAGGATGCCCCTAACGGGTTTCGAACCTTAGCGTTCAATAGGAGGAGCATTTCATGCCTACGGTTGCCGCCACACCCATCACCCCACCGGACCAGCACGTTGTAACGGCGCGCGAAGCCATCGAGCCGCTTTATGAGAAGCTCGAGCTTCAAACGGAATCGCTGGTCCTGTCTGCGGCGCTGGAAGCGGGATGGTCTTCGGACGAGGCAACCAAGGCACTGGCGACGCTCAGACTTCAGGACGCACTTTCCACCCTTGGACGAACAGCCTGACCAATAAAACTCCGAGAATGATCAACGATTACTGTCGGAATGGGCGACTATTGGTTACTCAACGGTCTCGCGCGGCGTGCTGACTAGCACGGGCGGCGCGTGATTAGCGGCGTGACCTCGCATTTTCAGTTTGACCAGGCATCCCAGGGAACCTCAATCAATCTCTGCGCCATGCGCGAACCAAATATCCATCGGCGCCCTCGATAGGGTCGCTGCTCGGGATCGAGAGTTCGGCAATGGTCAAAAGCTGCTCCCGAGACGGAGCTGATGTCAGTATGTCTGCATGCTGTCCGGGCGGATAGCCTCCCACCACGGAAAAATCCGCACTCGCCCCAAGGTTCCGATGGCCGGTCCCGGCTGGCAAGATCAGACAATCGCCCGCTGCGACATCGATTTCTTTGCCCTCTGGCCCGCCGAGCAAAAGCTTGGCCGAGCCCCTGGCAATACCAAGCACCTCATGGGCACCAGAATGATAGTGGTCGTAGGTGAAGATGCCATTCCGCCATATCCCAGTCCATCCGTTGCTCGCGAACAGGTGTTCGAAACTCTTGCTGCCTGCTGCGGCTGAAAGCGCACGTCGATAGATCAGAACTGACAGTTTCGGGTTGTTTGGCACCCAGCTGCTTCGCTGTAGCTGCAGCTCGTGTACGACAACCGGGTCAGTGGCATCCTCGGTCATAAAAATGTCTCCCAAGCATATATCCGATCTTCGTTGAACTAATCTGCCTGGCACGGTGGGGAGGCGCTGGGTCTCGCAAGAAATCCCAACGCTACTATGGCTCATCAAATGAGGACGCTCTGACCGTCAACGTCTTACCGGTGGGGTCTTGCTGGAATATCAGCCCACCTTTCGCTTTCGAGTGTCCCGGGACATAATCCAAGACGGTCTCGACGTTTTCAAGCACCGAACCTTGTTCTCGTATCTCGCCGTGGACGGCTACCTGCGACGCTGTCGCGCTTGAATCGTTTCGGATTTCGAAGAGGACTTGAAAGCCACCGTCGCGCTTTTCGGTTTGCAGCACGACCCCGACCAGATTCGGAGAAGAATCACGGTCCACCAATGCATCCTTGCCAATCCAAGCAATCACGCCAAGGACAATTACGGCCGAGACGACGCCCGTGACCCATTCAATCCAATGCGGTTCGCCTGCTTCCAGATTTTTGCCGTTGGAGATTTTTGTCATGGTGCCTCACAGGATCAGGCGAGCTGCTGCCGCGCCAATGGCACCGGGAAAGCTCAGAACGACAACGGCCATAAGGATTTGGGTAGACCCGATGTCATCGGTTCTATGGAACGTCCAGAGGCAATAGGCACTAATCAGACCGGCAATTACATAGCCCGGCAGGGTGAAGCGAACGAAAGCGTGCCAGCTTGGCGTACCCTCGGCGAGATCGTGGCTCCCCTTGAAAGAAAGGGCGTAAACGAACCCATGCATGACTGCCAGCGAGGCGGCGATCATGAGCAGGCCATGCCACGGCGTCATCTTGTACGAGAGCAAGATCATTTCCTCGGTGGGCGCGACGTTGAGGTTGAGGAACAAAGCGCCGACCGCCATCAGGAATAGTTCACCGGCGTAGCTCGTTTCCCGTTCGTGGATTGGGTCATCACTATCGCCTTCCTTGGCATCGTCACCATCGTCCGATTGTCCGCCGAGCTGGCTCCGACCTAGCATCGCGCCAATGCTGGCAGGTATGGCCTGGATCGCGATCATTCCGATAATCTCGTGCGGAGATTGGTCGTATTTCAGAACCCCCATGGCGAAGAGGATCAGTGCGCTGCCCAGAACCCCAAGGCCGTAGGCAATGCTTGCGTCACGGATCGCTTGTCGCCAGGTCGACGTCCGCTCAAATCCGATCCGGTCCGAGAGAATAACGAGAAGGGGAATATTGACGATCAGCAAGAGAAACAGGCGGCTGCGGTCCATGTAGAAGCCGAGCTCCCACATTTCCATGGTCATGAACATGGGCAGCGCGAAAAGCAACGCTCCCGCAATACCGCGTGCGATCCCTGCAAAAAATTTGCTTCTATCGAAATCCTCACGAGTAATCGCGACACTCAAGTTTGATCTCCCCTAAATGAAAAATTCCCACCACCCGTAAACCGAGGCAGCGGCATTCAAAGCGCACGCGCTCGCTGCAGAAGCGCGGGTTGGACGCATGAGCACCAGCGCCGCCGAAGTCAAAGCCGTCATGGACATCAAGGTTGACATGACTTTTCTCGAATGCTTCTCAGTTGTGAGATAGTGGCAGCTCCGACCGTACCTGCGAGAGATTTGGTGTCGACACGGTTCGATATCGTGCCTCGACCAGATTATAGATCCCGAACGCAGCCAAGCCGATAGCCACGACGAGGTAGAGAACAGCTCCGAAAGGAAGCTGTCTCACGAAGGTCAAGGCATCACTTATGCTTCCCGCCTGGCCCGGATCGACGGTGAAGGCCGTATAGCAAAAGAAGATGCCGACGATCACGAAAACGACCCCACGGGAAACCAGCCCATAAACGCAAATCAATAACAGAGGTCGGCTTTGACCGAGCGTGAGATATCGCTCAAACCGCCGCGTGATGCCTTTCAGCGCGGTAACGGCACCACCAACGACAAACCCGAGACCAATCGCACCAGCTAGGAATCGGCCAAGCGGCTGCGACATGGCCCAGGCTGCTAAGCCCTTTTCTCCGCCGTCGCCACCAGATCCAAAACCAAGGGCGTCCTGAAAGGCGTATATCGCCAACCCCGTGTAGGTCACGGCGCTCCCGAGAAGGGCGGCACGGATCAGGTAGCTTTTCACACTGTGGTCATGGTTGTCTGCGTTCGCGATGGACTGGGCAAGCCGCCATGCTACGAAGCCGAGTAGCCCGAGCCCTATCAAGCCCAGCCACACCCGGCCCAATGGCTGTTCCAAGACAGCGTCGAGCGCCGATTTGGTATCGGCCTTTCCGCCGCCGAAGCTCGAAAATACTGCCAGCGCAGCAACGAGCAAAAACACAATGCCTCGGGCGCTGTATCCAGCCCGCGCAAGCCATTCAAATTTCGACCTGGTCATCTCTGTTTCCCCTCGCCGCGCATTTAACGAGCACCCAGCAAAACAGTTCCGACTTCTCCGCGATGAATGTCTTCAACGAGGCAAGCGCCTCGAACTTTTATCGCAATCTTGATTGTCGGACGCCCACAGGAGGTTCCCAATGAAACGAGATTGCGAGCAGCGCGAAACTGGCTAAATATACTTCAGTTCCATAAGATAGATTACGCCACTTTCACAATCGTAGATTGCTCATCTTATGTTAACATACTTTTAGTTGCTTGAAGAATTCGGCTGGGACCTCCCCTGAGATCCGCCTTTCAAATACCGTTTGATGATCGCAGTTCGTAGAGCACGTGATGGCGCAACGGATGCCCTTCGGCCAAATTGGGATGATCGAACTCACCGATCCGGTTCATCCCTAGCCGTCTCATCAAACCCCAGGAATTGCTGTTTGCGGGCACCGTGAAGCTGACGATGCGGTCAAGCTTCAGATCGTTGAACGCAAAATCGAGAGACCGTTCCGCGGCCTCGCGCGCATATCCGGCGCCGTGGCGCGAGGCTGAAAGCCGCCAACCGATTTCGACTGCCGGGGCAAACGGCAAAGCCGGCGAAACATTGTTGAGACCGCAGAGGCCGATCAACTCGCCGCTTGCCTTCTCCTCCAGCGCCCAGAACCCCCAGCCATGATCCTCGAAGTGAAGGTCGATGCGGTCGAGCATAGCATTCGACTGTTCGTCGGTCAGAGGATTGAGAAATCTGACGACGTCGGGCTCGGCATTGATCGCAGCGAAGGGCTTGCGATCCTGCGGTCGCCAGGGTCTCAAAATCAGACGTTCGCTTTCGAGCCTCATCGTCCCTCTGCGATAGATCCTACCAGAGCGTCATGTGACGGTTGACGTCCTTGTAGAGCAGGTAGCGGAAACGGCCGGGGCCACCGGCGTAACATGCCTGCGGGCAGAAGGAGCGCAACCACATGAAGTCGCCGGCCTCGACCTCGACCCAATCCTGGTTCAGCCGATAGACCGCCTTGCCCTCCAGCACATAGAGACCATGTTCCATGACATGGGTTTCCATGAAGGGGATCACCGCGCCCGGCTCCAGAGTCACGATATTCACGTGCATGTCGTAGCGGACATCGGCCGGATCGATGAACCGGGTCGTCCCCCAGCGTCCATCGGTATCAGGCATCGCCGAGATGGCGTGTTCGTCCTCATGCGTGACAATCGCCGGTGGCGGCTCCAGCCCCTCGACCTGCTGAAAGGCCTTTCGAATCCAGTGGAATTTTGCCGCAGCCGAACTGCCGTTTTTCAGGCGCCAGACCGAGCCCGCCGGAATATAGGCGAACGAACCGGCGCGCAGCGCATGGCTGTTGCCGTCGAGCTCCACGGTCATCTCGCCTTCGACGACGAACAGGACCGCTTCGGCCCGCTTGTTGGGCTCCGGCCGATCGCTTCCGCCGCCCGGTTGAACCTCCATCACATATTGCGAAAAGGTCTCGGAGAAACCGGAAAGCGGCCGGGAGAGAACCCATGCCCGTGTCCCCGTCCAGTGAGGAAGGACGCTGGTGACGATATCGGTCATCACGCTGCGCGGGATGACCGCGTAGGCTGTGGTGAAAACGGCCTTGCTGGAAAGCAGCTCGGTTTGCGGCGGCAGTCCGCCGAGTTTGGAATAATAGTCGTTGTTGTTCATCGGTCCAGATTTCGCGGCATGTGGCACTGCATCTGATTTATGCGCCGCTCACCTTCCAGGCAACTCTTAATTCGACCGTGAAAATCGATGCGGAGCCGCCCGGCCGCGTTTCCGTCAGAACTCGACTTCCAGCTCGACGATCTCGTCCGGCTCGACCAACGCCCCTTCGGTCCATTCGCCCATCAGCGGCCAGGACAGCACCGTCTCGACATAGGCTGCAAGCCGCGGCTCCAGCTCCACCGCATAGGTGCGAAAGCGGGTGCAGACCGGCGCGTACATCGCATCGGCCACGGTCGGCACGGTCCCGAACAGCCAGGGTCCGCCGCTTGCCTCGAGGCATTCGGTCCAGATCGCCTTGACGCGCTCGACATCGGGCCGCGCGCCTGAAAATATCTTGAACCGCTCATGCCGCGCCTTGAGGTTCATCGGCAATGCCGAGCGCAGATTGTGGAAACCCGAATGCATCTCGCCCGAGACCGACCGGCAACGGGCGCGCGCCGCGCGCTCGGCCGGCCAGAGCCCGGCAGTGGGCGCCACCTCATGGAGATATTCGGCAATCGCCAGCGTGTCCCAGACCGTCACATCGTCATGGGTCAGCCTCGGCACCAGGACCGATGGTGAAAGCAGAAGCAGTTCCTGACGCGCCTCGTCATCCATTTCCACAAGGACTTCGGCGAAGTCCAGCCCGGCCATCCGGCACAGCAGCCAGCCGCGCAGAGACCATGAGGAGTAGTTCTTCGAGGAAATCGTCAGTGCCGCCTGCGACATTGGGCTCTATCCTTGTCGGACAATGTTGCTTCTTCCTCGATAATCTTCTCGCATGGCAGGACATATTCCACTAGCATTTTTTGCACCGCCGCATTGATGCGGCAGTGCGGGAGATTTCGGCCATGCTCTACCAGGCCTATCAGTTCCAGGATGATCTCATCGCGCCGCTCCGCGATCTGGCGCGGCGCTTGCAAATCTTCTCGGCGACAGCGCTCTGGGGATCCGGCAGCGAAATGGGACGGCACTTCGCCGCCGCGCTGGAGATGATCTCACGCTTCGAGATCACCCACCAACGTCCGGATTTCGCCATAGACTCGGTCATGATCGGCAATCGCGTGGTGCCCGTCACCGTCGAGACCGTACTCGACATGCCCTTCGGCACGCTGCTGCGCTTTGCAACGGACACCGATGCAAAGCGGCCGCGGGTGCTGGTCGTCGCCCCGCTGTCCGGCCATTTCGCAACACTCCTGCGCGGCACGGTGCAGACCCTGCTGCGCGATCACGACGTCTATATCACCGACTGGGCGAACGCCCGCGACGTGCCGCTGTCGGCCGGACGCTTCGGCATGGACGACTATGTCGATTATATCATGCATTTCCTGGAGGAAATCGGCCCCGGCGCTCATATCCTCGCCGTCTGCCAGCCCTGCGTACAGGCGCTGGCCGCCGTTGCCGTGATGTCGGAAGAGCGGCATCCCGCCACCCCGCGCACCATGACGCTGATGGCCGGGCCGATCGATCCGCGCGAGAGCCCGACGAAGGTCAACGAACTTGCCGTATCGAAGTCGCTCGCCTGGTTCGAGAACTCGCTGATCACGGGCGTTCCCTGGCGTTATCGGGGCGCCGGGCGGCGGGTCTATCCCGGCTTCCTCCAGCTCGTCGCCTTCATGTCGATGAACATGCAGCGCCACCAGGACGCCCATCGCAGGCTCTACGACCATCTGGCGAAGGGCGAGACGGCAGAAGCCGGCAAGATCAAGAAGTTCTACGACGAATATTTCGCCGTACTCGACCTCACCGAAGAATTCTACATCGAAACCATCGAACGCGTCTTCCAGAAGGCGGAACTCGCGACCGGCGACTTGACCCACCATGGCCGCAAGGTCGACCCGGGCCAGATCCGCAACACGGCGCTTTTGACCGTCGAGGGCGGCCGCGACGACATCTGCGCGCTCGGCCAGACGTCGGCCGCGCACGATCTCTGTCGTGCACTGCGCCCGCATCTGAAGCGCCATCATCTTCAGGCCAATGTCGGACATTACGGCGTCTTCAGCGGCCGCCGCTGGGAGGGGGAAATCTACCCCGTCGTGCGCAACATGATCCTGGCGATGGAATAGCGCCCGTCAGATCCGAAACGCGATGGCAAGTCTACCGATCGGCCATGACCAGATGGCCCGGCCCGACTTCGCGATAAGACGTGCTTGCGGGCTGATAATCGACCGGGCGCATCGGGCTCTTGATCTCGTCATTCGCCACCATCCGCTTTTCGTGGCGACGGTCCGGATCGGGCACGGGCACTGCTGCGATAAGTTTCTTCGTATAGGGGTGCTGCGGATTTTCGAAGACCGCGGACCGCGGACCGATCTCGACGATCTCGCCGAGATACATCACCGCCACCCGATGGCTGACGCGCTCGACGACCGCCATGTCGTGCGAGATGAACAGGAAGGCGAGGTTGAGGCTCTGCTGCAGATCCAGCATCAGGTTGATGACCTGCGCCTTGATCGAGACGTCGAGTGCCGAGACGCTTTCGTCGGCGACGATGACCTTCGGCTGCAAGGCGAGCGCGCGGGCGATGCAGATGCGCTGGCGCTGGCCGCCGGAAAACTCATGCGGATAACGCGCAGCCATATCCGCCGACAGACCGACCTTCACCAGCAGGTCCGCAACGACGTCCTTTGCCTGCTTCGAATTGCCCATCTTGTGTTCGAGATAGGGTTCGGCGATTGCAGCACCGACCGTCATGCGCGGGTTGAGGCTGGCAAAGGGATCCTGGAAGATCATCTGCACGGATTTGCGCATCTCGCGCAGATCCCTTCTGTCGAGGCCGAGCACTTCCCTGCCCTCGACCAGAACGGAACCGGCCTGCGGCTCGATCAGCCGCATGATGGCGCGGCCGGTCGTCGATTTACCGCAGCCGGATTCGCCGACCAGCGACAGCGTCTCGCCGGCATGAAGATCGAAGGAGACGTTTTCGACCGCATGCACCCGGCTGGTCAGCCGGCCGAACAGGCCGGAATGAATGTCGAAGCGCTTGGTAAGGTTCTTCACCTGCAGGACCGGCGTCGCTGCCACCGTATCGGCGACCTCGGCGGGAATGTCCGATTCACCCGTTGCGGTATTGACCACGGGAAAGCGCAGCGGCCTCTGCCGACCCTGCATCGAGCCGAGCACCGGCACGGCCGATAGTAGCGCTCTCGTATAGGGATGTTTGCCGCGGTGGAAGATGTCGGCGGTGGCGCCGCTTTCCACCTGTTCGCCGCGATACATCACCACCGTCCTGTCGGCGATCTCGGCAACGACACCCATGTCATGGGTGATGAACAGAACCGAGGTCCCCTCCTCATCCTGCAGCATCTTGATGAGATCAAGGATCTGGCCCTGGATGGTCACGTCGAGCGCCGTCGTCGGCTCGTCGGCGATCAACAGTTTCGGCCGGCTGGCGAGCGCCATGGCGATCATCACCCGCTGGCGCATGCCGCCGGAAAAACGATGCGGATATTCACCGAAGCGCGAGGCGGCCGAGGGGATGCGAACCTTTTCCAGCAGCCTTATCGTCTCGGCTTTGGCATCGGCCCTGCTCATAGCGGAATGGCAGAGCAGTGCCTCGGAAATCTGGTCGCCGATGGTGAAGAGCGGATTGAGCGATGTCATCGGCTCCTGGAAGATCATCGCCACCTCGTTACCGCGCACCTGCCGCATGGCATTTTCCGGCAACGCCAGGAGATCGCGTCCGCCAAGCATGACACGGCCCTCGACACGGCTCGTATCCGCCTGCAGCAGCCGCATGATGGAGAGCGAGGTGACGCTCTTGCCCGAGCCGGATTCGCCGACGATCGCCACCGTCTCCGCTGGCGCCACCGTGAAGGAAACATCACGCACGACCGGTTTCCAGACACCTTCCACCAGGAAAGATGTCGTCAGACCTTCGACGGAAAGAACGTCGGTCGTCTGGATCGGTTGGGTTTGGGCGCTGGCCATGGCGGTTCCTCTTGCGGCGGGTAAGCGGCGGATCAATCCGGCCAGCGCAACGCACCGTCGAAGCGGTGCCTGCTGCGGTTCTCGATCGGCGTTGCGATGATCTCGTTGGAGGCGCGCGCCTTGTCGAGTTCCTGCGCCAGGCGCTCCGCGACGACCGTCTCCTCGCCCGGGTGCAGATTGCACGGGTCGAGGTAGAAATAGCGGTGCTCCACCTCATGGTCGCGCACGATGATCGGCGGGCTGCCCTTGGCGAGCGCATCGGCCAGATCCCAGGCGGTGATATGGGCTTGCTCGGGATCGACGATCAGGCGCAGCCGATCGAGCGGATTGTTGGTCGGGTCGGGCTCGATCAGCACTGTGAGGCCAGGGCGGCCGTCGAGCGTGCGCTTCCACAGGTTGAGATAGCCGGTCTCGCGTTCCCGGATGCCGGCATGGTCGCGGTTTTCCCAAGCTTCGAGCGCTGCCATGACGCCGAAGATGCTCTCCTTGCCGACCTTCATGCCACGGCCGATGCCCATATTCTGCAGGAAGGCATGACGCACCAGCTCCTTCCTGCCGGCAACGATGCCCGAGGTCGGGCCGCCGAGAAATTTATGGCCGGAGTAAAGGGCGATATCGGCCCCCTGCTCCAGGAAAATCCTGAGATCATATTCCGAGGCGGCATCGACGATGACGGGCACGCCCTTGGCATGGGCAATCTCGACGAATTCCTTGAGATTCAAAAGGCCGTAATCGACGACATGATGGGAGACGACATAGACGGCGGCTGCGGTCTTCTCGGTGATGGCGTTTTCCATGTGGAAGCGATGCGTCGAGGTCGCCTGCCCGACAAGCACGACCTTGCCGCCGGCAAGCCGGATCGCCTGGTCGACCGGAGCGCCGTAACTGACGACATGGCCCATCTGCACCAGCACTTCGTTTTTCTCCGCCGCGACATCCGGCAGCCTCTCGATCGCCAGCAGGTTATTGCCGGTGATCGCGCCAGCGACGGCCAGCGAAATGCCGGCCGAGCAGGAGGCCGTGACGAAGCCCGCCTCGCCGCCGGTCAGCCGGGCGATGACGGCGCTGGCCTTGCGTTGCAGGTCGCTGATCTCGACGAAGTGCGGCAGGATCGATGCCATCGCGCTGATCGCTTCGGGAACGACGATCGAGGCGCCGAGGCTGGTCATCGTGCCCGATACATTGATGACAGGGCGAAGGCCGAGCGACGGGCGGATATCAGTGGACATGGAGATCTCCAGGAGTCTGGGTCG